>NZ_SOGM01000087.1:0-72232 GCF_004403545.1 Cryobacterium sp. TmT2-59
CCCGGCACCACCTGGATCAACAAACCAGCCGAGCAAGAAGAGAAGGAACAGGAAGCAAAACTAGCCGCCTAAACTCACGCTGGCCTCATTCACCTTGACAAATTCCGGGACGGCGGCCACCAGATCAACCTCTTGAGGGGCGTCTGCGTTCATCGCGCCGGGTCGTAAGCGTCAGAAATACAGGTTCCGTGAAAGTCTCAGTCAAGTCCTAGCTAAGAAGCGCAAACCGGTGTAAGGATCTCAGGGCCCGCATTCATCGACGCCCGGGCATATGCCGGCCGGAACCCAACGTTCCTCCAGTACAAGTTGGGGTCAGCGAGTAAATAGACGTAGGGTCGGCCGGACTGGCATGGTCAGTTTCGACGCGCCAATGGGTACCTCAACGGGGTGAATCCGCTCTCTGGGCGCCACTCTGATAAGCGCCCCGTGCAGGGGTTTGACAGGTAAAAATGAGGTTTCATCCAGAAATCCCCGACATGCTTGCACCTTCGTTCGCCCGGCTGTACACGGTCGCGGTTCCACTGATCCAGATGCGGCGGGTGCACCCCCTGCCCCGGGCGCATCGCAGGAAGTCATGCTTACCCTCCCCCCGCTCCACCCCCAGTCCCGCCGCAGGGAAATCTCCACAGCTCGAAAGCGCACCCGAACCAGAACCCGTTTGATCGTCGCCGGCTCCGTCCTCGGCATCGCCGGGCTCGTGGCGGGGGTCGGCACCACGGCCGTCGCCCAGTCCTCGGCGGCCAGCGCCGAGAGTATCGCGGAAACGCGGGTGCTCTCCGAGAGCACGGGCGTTCGCCACGGTCAGCTCTCGGTTTACTCGGCCATCGCCAAGTCGACCGCCGACCACCGCGCCGAATCCACCATCAGCGCGGCCACCGGCGTGATCGCCACCATGGCGAACAAGGTCGACGCCACCCCGCTGGCTTCTTCCGTGGCCTCTCTCGGAAACTATGAGGAGCTGGAGACGGATGCCGTCATCTCGCTGACTCTGCAAACCAAGTCAGAGACCGCGGCGGCCCAGTCGGCCGTGGCCGAGGTCGACCGCGCTGCCGCATCCGCCGAGGCGGAGGCCGCGGCCGCGGCAGCTGCCGCTGCCGAGCAGGCCAGGGCCGTGGCGGCGCAGGCCGCAGCTGCGGAGGCCGCGAAGGCCAGCCAGGTCGCTCCGGCACCCGCGCCGTCCCCAAGCGGGGGCAACTCGCCCGATGCCGCCCGCGCCACCGCCCGCGCGATGGCCGCCTCGAACTACGGCTGGGGCGACTCGGAGTTCTCCTGCCTGAACCAGCTCTGGGAGCGCGAGTCCGGCTGGTCGTACACGGCGTACAACCCCAGCGGGGCGACCGGCATCCCGCAGGCACTTCCCGGCAGCAAGATGGCCACGACCGGCTCCGACTGGGCCACCAACGCCACCACCCAGATCGCCTGGGGTCTCGGCTACATCAGCGGCAGCTACGGTTCGCCGTGCTCGGCGTGGGCACACTCCGAAGCCAACAACTGGTACTGACCCTGGCACTGATCGGCCCGGGCTGACAGTCTGGCCCGAGCAGCCTGACCGTGAGCCGCGGGGCGGCTACGCCCGCTTCCGGTGATGTGCCAGGGGCTTCGGGGGAACATCCGGCGCCGCGTGGTCCGCGGCTGGCCGCAGTTCCGACTGCCGGGCCACCGCGAGCAGGTCCCACGGGTTCTCGCCCGTGACGGACACCCCTTTGGCGCCGGAGCGGCGAGTTCGGCCCCGCACGAGCAGGTAGTGGGTCGCGAAGACCCGCCCGCCGACGCGCTCCTGGGCGTTGTGGAAGAAGACCACGTTGGCGACCGGCCCGCTGCCGTCGTCGAGGCTGACGAAGACGACCCGGCGTCCGCGCCGCATCGGGGGAGTGTTCGTCGCCCGCCGCACCCCGGCGACCAGCACCTCGGTACCCCCGGGGAGTGAACCGAGCTGCGCGGCCGGTGTCACGCCGAGCTTCCCGAAGAGCGGGTGGAAGCGCGCCATCTGATGGCTGCTGACCGAGAGGTGCAGGTCTCGGAGCTCCAGATCGGACTGGGTGCGGCCGTAAAGGTCGAGTGAGGTGACCCCGCCGCCGGACTCGGGCAGGGGCAGGTCCACGTCGAACGCGAGCTGGTCATCGTCGATGTGCACCGCCCGGCCCTGCAGCCCCTGAACGTGGGCGAGGAGCTGGTGCCGGCGGTCGAGGTCATAGCCAACGAAACAGTCCCGGAGCGCCGACCCGGGCGAGGGCCTCGAAGGTCCGCTTGCGGGGGTGCACCCGGTTCCGGAAATCCTGCAGCGAGGTGAACGGCTGGTGCCGGGCAATCCGCGCCCGCTCCGCCTCGCTGCTGCCGACCAGCTCCGGCAGGGCCAGACGGATGCCCAGACTCCCGTCGACGAGTTCCTCCACCCGGTATACCAGCCCGCTGGTCTGCACATCGAGACCCAGCACGGGAACGCCGAGGTTTCTCGCCTCGGCCACGATCAGGTCCTTCGGCCACATGCCGGGGTCGTGCGTGAGGAGCCCGGCCAGGAACTCGGCCGGGTAGTGGGTTTTCAGCCAGGCCGACTGATAGGTCGGGAGGGCGAAGGCGGCCCCGTGAGCCTTGGCGAATCCGAAACTGCCGAAGCCGGCGAGCACCCGCCAGACCTGGGCGATCAAGGCGGGCGGGAAGCCGCGTTCGAGGGCGCGGCGCCGCACGAACTCCTCGATCCGGGGCAGGTCCCTTGGTCTGCCGAGATGACGCTGCAAGACATCCGCTTTTCCCAGGCCGCAGCCGGTGAGTTCGTCGAACAGGCGCATCACCTGTTCGTGGAAAATAACGACGCCCCTGGTCTCCCGCAGGATCGGCTCGAAGCGCGGGTGCAAATAGCCGGGGGCGACTTCTCCGTGCCGGGCCTGCAGGTACTTGAGCGGCATGTTGTTCTGCATCGGGCCTCCGCAGGGGTTTGATCCGTCCGACCCGAGGGCCTCGACAAACGGAGGACCGGACGGCAGAATCTCCCAGAGAAGAGCCCAGACCGGGAGCGGACGGGAGCCGGATGTTCACGGATCGGAGCGAGGCCGGCCGGCTGCTGGCAGACCGGGTCGCGGAACGCCTGGCCGAACTGCGCCGGTCAGACCCCGCGCTGTCCGACCCCGTCGTCTACGCCCTGCCGCGGGGCGGGGTCCCGGTCGCGGTCGAGGTTGCCCGGCGCCTGCACGCACCGCTGGATCTCGTGCTGGTGCGCAAGATCGGGGCGCCGGGCTACCCGGAGGTGGCGATGGGAGCGGTGGTCGACGGCGTCGACAGGCAGACCATCCTCAACGAGGACGTCTTCGCCGCCACCGGGGGCGATGCGGCGGGCCTCAGCCGCGCCAGAAGCCGGGAATTGGCGGAAATCGAGCGCCGTCGCATCCGTTACCTGGGCGACCGGCCGCAGATCAGCCCGGCCGGGCGGGTGGCGGTGATCGTTGACGACGGACTCGCGACGGGAGCAACCGCCAAGGCCGCGCTCTCCGCAGTGAAACGCCAGGGGGCCCGGCTGGCGGTGCTCGCCGTCCCGGTCGCTCCCGCGGATTCCATCGCCGACATGCTGCGGTACGCGGACGAGATGATCGTGCTGCAGACACCCCGGGACTTCTGGGCGATCGGCCCGTTCTACCGGGATTTCCACCAGCTCTCCGATGACGAGACCGTGCAGTTGCTCCGGGAGGCTTGGGCCCGGCGCGACGAAACGGCAACCGGGGACGTCTGATCCGCACGGCAGAATGGAAGGGTGCACCTTCTGGCGAGTCGAACGGCCAACGGCGAGATCCTCGTCCGGCACCTCGACGCCCGGGGCCGGCCCGTCGAACCGGCCACCCGGCTCGCCGAGCTGGAATTTCCCCGGTTCGCCCTCCGGCAGGAGTCATCATCCTTCCCGCGCTGGGTGTTCGAGGACACGTCCCGCATCTACCCCCTGCTGCTCGCCGGCGGGGTGAGGGTGCAGCGCGGCCATGACCTGCGCCTGTGCCACGCGATCCTGCGGCTGGCGGCCGCGACCGATTCGAGCGAGCTGGCCCGGGCGGAGCCGAGCCGGTGGGATCGGGCGCCGGCCTTCGAACCCGAGGCCGCGGAGCCGGGATCGACGCTCTTCGACCTCATCGTCGACGACGACGCCTCGCACGACGACTTGCCGGAGGAGTTCCGGCGCCAGTTGGAGGCGGTCGCCGCCGCCGCCGACCCGGGCCGTCTCCGCCTCCTATTGGCGGCGGAATCGGCCGGGGCGCTGATCGCGGCGGAAATGCAGTTCGCGGGGCTGCCCTGGCGAACGGACATCCACGATCGGCTGCTGACCCGCGAACTGGGCCCGCGCGTCGCCCCGGGAATCCGGCCGGAACGCCTGGAGGAACTCGCGCAGGTCATCCGCCGGGAGCTGGGCGACCCCCACTTGAACCCGGATTCGCAGCCGGACCTGATGCGCGCGCTCCTGCGGGTCGGACTGGAGGTCTCGTCGACCCGCGCCTGGGAACTGCAGAAGCTGCAACATCCGGTGATCGCTCCGTTGCTCGATTACAAGAAGCTGGCCCGCCTGCTGAGCGCCAACGGTTGGTACTGGATGGACACCTGGATCGTCGAGGGCCGCTTCCACCCTGAGTACATCCCGGGCGGCGTGGTGACCGGGCGCTGGGCGACCCGGGGCGGCGGCGCCCTGCAATTGCCCAAACAGGTTCGCGGTGCGGTCGTGGCCGATGAGGGCTGGAAACTCGTCGTGGCGGATGCCGCCCAGCTGGAACCGCGCATCCTCGCTGCGCTCTCCCGGGACACCGCCATGGCAACGGCGGGCCGGGGCACCGACCTCTATGCCGGGATCGTGTCCAGCGGTGTGGTCGAAACCCGGGACCACGCCAAGGTGGCCATGCTGGGCGCCATGTACGGAGCGACCACCGGGGAAAGCGGGCGGCTGCTCCCGCAATTGAAGAAGGCCTACCCACGGGCGATCGAACTCACCGAAACGGCCGCCCGCGCGGGCGAGCGCGGTGACGTGGTCTCCACCCGGCTCGGGCGGTCCTCGCCTCGCCCCGGTGAACGCTGGCTCGCCGCCCAGGCCCAGGCCTATCACCCCGGGGCAACGGATGCCGACGAACGCCGCGCCCGCAGCCAGGCCCGTGACTGGGGTCGGTTCACCCGCAATTTCATCGTGCAGGGGAGCGCGGCGGAGTGGGCGCTTTGCTGGATGGCTGAGATCCGGCGGGAACTCCGTCTGCTCCAACCGGGCCAGGCGCGGGGCCCGGTCTTCGCCGAGTCCCCGCACCTCGTGTTCTTCCTGCACGACGAGGTTATCGTGCACACGCCGGAGCACCTGGCCGACGATGTCCAACGGATCGTGAGCCGCGCTGCGGCAACGGCCGGCCGTCACCTGTTCGGCGACTTCCCGGTCGACTTCCTGCTCACGGTCGCGGCGGTCGACAGTTATGCCGAGGCCAAGTGACCCGGTGCGTTGGGTCAGACCGGGGCAGCAGCAGGGCGGCGCCCTCGTCTGGGCCGGGCGGTACTGAGCCCGTGCCGGAACGCGTCCGCGGGGCCGTCGCCGAGGCGTGCGTCGGCTTCATCGAGCCAGGACAGCGCCGCGCAGGCCAGGGCGTGTTGCGCCCGCACTGCCAGGCGATCCTGCCCGGTGCCTGACTGCGGGTCCGAGTCGCGGCCGACAGCGCCGGAGTCGATTCCGGATCGCCACCGATCCCGGTAACTGGCGATGATGTCCCGGGCATCCGAGTGGGGGAGGGAGGACGCGATCAGCACCCGGTCGACCAGGTCGTTCCACTCCTCGCCGCTCGCGCTGTCGGTGTCGTGCAGCCAGGCCAGGGCCTCGCTCCGACCGAGGGCCGTATTGCGGTAAAGCGGTAGCCCGTCCGGAGTGGCGCCGGCCGATTCGATGGCCCCCTGCTTCAGGAGGCGGTCGAGGGTCGCGTAGATCTGTCCGACGTTGACGTGTCGGCGCCCGCCCGTTCTGGACCCCAGCTCGCCGTGCAACTGGAAACCGTAGGCCGGGCCGATCGTGAGGATAGCCAGCAAGCCGCAACGTACGGACACGGGACCTCCGAATCGGTTGAAAACCTTACTCAGTATATCCGACCGTGCACGGCGTCTCGCGGCCGGTCTTGTCATCTCCCGGGTGCCTGAGGCATAATTCAGCTATCGGTTGCAGGCCCCGAGGGTCCTCGGCCGGATAGATTCACGCATCCGCTGCATTGTTTCATTCAGGCATTGAATCATTCGGCAGTGCTTCGTTCAGAGGTCGTTGGGGAAGACGCATCTCACAGAACGGAGAAAAACGATGGCGGCAACCCAGGCTCGGCAGGCGACGACTGCGCGGGGAGTTCTTTATGTGCACTCGGCGCCGCGGGCGCTGAGTCCCCACGTGGAGTGGGCAGTCGGTCGAGCGCTGGGGCTGGCGGTCAATTTCGACTGGAGCGACCAGCCCGTTCTTCCCGGCGCCCAGCGCGCGGAATTCCAGTGGGAAGGTACGCGCGGCACCGGGGCCGTGCTCGCTTCCGCCCTCCGTGGCTGGGATCACCTGCGGTACGAGGTGACCGAGGATGCGGGATTCGGCACGGATGGTGGTCGATGGTTGCACACGCCCGGCCTCGGCATCTTTTTCGCCCAGACGGATACCGCAGGCAACGTCGTGATCCCGGAGGACCGGCTGCGCAACGCGATGGAGCTGGCCGGGGCCAACGCTCTCGCACTGCACCGGGAGCTGCGGCTGGCCCTGGGACAGGCGTGGGACGACGAGCTGGAGCCGTTTCGCCACGCGAGCGATTTCAACGCCGTGGTCTGGCTGCACCAGGTCGGCTGACACCCGGGACACAATGAGAACGACCCCGGCCGGATACCCGGCGGGGCCGTTCTCGTTCGGGGACCGTTTCCGCCGCGGCGTTACGCCGAGCGGAAGGCGACGACGGCGTTGTGACCGCCGAACCCGAAGGAATTGCTGATGGCGAGCAGGTCGCCCGCCGGAAGGGCCCGCGGACTCGTCACCACGTCGAGCGGGATGTTCGGATCCTGATTCTGCAGGTTGATCGTCGGCGGCAGGGTGCGCTCGGACAGGGCCAGAACCGTGAACAGGGCCTCGATCGCGCCGGCACCACCGAGGAGGTGACCGGTGGATGCCTTGGTCGCCGACACCGGGATGCCCTCGAGCAGGTCGCCGAAGACACGCCGGAGTGCGTTGTACTCCGCGATGTCGCCGACCGGGGTGCTGGTCGCGTGGGCGTTGATGTGGACCACGTCGGAGAGGCTTGCTCCGGCGTTGCGGATTGCCGTGATCATGGCGCGGGCCGCGGCCGTTCCTTCGGGGTCCGGAGCGGTGATGTGGTACGCGTCGCTGGTCACGGCGCCGCCGAGGAGCTCGGCGTAGATGCGGGCGCCGCGAGCCTTCGCGTGCTCTTCCGTTTCGACAACGAGGGCCGCTGCCCCTTCACCCAGCACGAAACCATCCCGGCTGATGTCGTAGGGGCGGGACGCCGTGGCCGGGTCGTCGTTGCGCTTGGAGAGGGCCTGCATGGCCGCGAAGGATGCGATCGGCAGCGGGTGGATCGCGGCTTCGGAGCCACCGGCGATCACGATGTCGGCGAGTCCGGCCTGGAGGCGGTTGTAGGCGTTCACGAGTGACTCGGTGCTCGAGGCACAGGCGGAGACGACGGTCGTGATGCCGGCCCGCGCATGCAGGTCCATCCCGATCGCGGCTCCGGGGCCATTGGGCATGAGCATGGGCACGGTCATCGGCAGGACACGGCGGGGACCGCGTTCGCGGAGGGTGTCCCAGGCGTCGAGGAGCGTCCAGACTCCGCCGATGCCGGTCGCCCAGTCGACGGCCAGTCGTTCGGGGTCGGCCTCGGGGGAACCGGCGTCCGCCCAGGCCTCACGGCCGGCGATCAGTGCGAACTGGCTGGAGGGATCGAGACGCTTCGACTCGTGCCGGGCGAGCACATCGGCCGCGGAGACCCGGGCCTGGGCGGCGAAAGTCACGGGGAGCTGAGTGCGGGCCACCCATTCGTGGTCCAGCGTGCTCGTACCCGATTCGCCGGCGAGCAGGGCGGTCCAGCTGTCGGCGGCCGTGCCGCCGAGCGGGGAGGTCGCACCGATGCCGGTGATAACGATCTTTTTGGTCATAACGTTAACTCTCCGTGAGACGAAAAAACGAGGACAGGTCACACAGATCAGGCCGGTCGGCAGTTGCCGGCCGGCCTGATCCGTGATGGCCCTGTTCGGTGAGGGCTAGACCTGCGCCTTGACGATGAAATCGACGGCGTTGCCGACGGTCTTGAGGTTCTTGACCTCTTCATCGGGGATCTTGACGTCGAACTTCTCTTCAGCGTTGACGACGATGGTCATCATCGAGATGGAATCGATGTCCAGGTCGTCGGTGAACGACTTCCCCAGCTCAACCGTGTCGGCTGCGATGCCCGTCTCGTCGTTAATGAGTTCGGCCAGGCCGGCAAGAACTTCTTCGGTGGACAATGCCATTTTTTTCTCCTTGGGGGTGTCTCGTATGACCGAGACTCAGTTTAGAGGGGGATGGGTGAAATCTAGGGAAGCACGACGACCTGCGCGCCGAACACCAGACCGGCCCCGAAGCCGATCTGGAGGGCGAGGCCGCCGCTGAGCTCAGGGTGCTCCGCGAGCAGGCGGTGGGTGGCCAGCGGGATCGACGCCGAGGACGTGTTCCCGGTGGTCGCGACGTCACGGGCGATGACGACGGATTCCGGAAGCTTGAGCTGCTTGGCGAACTCGTCGATGATGCGCATATTCGCCTGGTGGGGGATGAACGCGGCGAGCTGGCTGCTCTCGATGCCGGCGACCTCCAGTGCCTTCTTCGCCACCTTGGCCATATCCCAGACGGCCCAACGGAAGACGGTCTGACCCTCCTGGCGCAGGGTGGGCCACTCGGCCTCGCCGCGACGATACTCCTGAAGAGTGGCGTTCATGGTGATGGCGTCGGCCTTGGAGCCGTCGGATCCCCACACTGTGGGAGCGATTCCGGGGTAGTCGCTGGGACCGATGACGACCGCGCCGGCGCCGTCGCCGAGCAGGAAGGAGATGCTGCGATCGGTCGGGTCGACGAGGTCGGACAGCTTCTCCGCGCCGATGACCAGAGCGTAGTGGGCGGCCCCCGTACGGATCAGGGCGTCGGCCTGCGCTACGGCGTAGGCGTATCCCGCACAGGCCGCGTTGATGTCATACGCCGCGGCCGGGATGGCGCCGACCCGGTCGGCGACCACGGCGGCGATGGAGGGCGTCTGGCGCCCGTTGCTGATGGTGGCCACGATGACGGCGTCGATCAGGTTCGGCGCAATGCCGGACTTCTCGATGGCCTCGCGGGCGGCATCCGCGGCCAGGTCGACCGCCTCGACGGACTGGCTGGCCCGGGTGCGGGTGACGATGCCCGTGCGCTGTTGGATCCACTCATCGGAGGAATCGATCGGTCCGACCAGGGCGTCATTGGGAACGAGGAGATCCCCACGCGCGGCGCCGACTGAGAGGATCCGGGTGAACTGGGGGCCGTGCGACTGCTGGAGTGTTGGCTTGGACATAGTCTCTTTCGGTCAGGCTTGGTTCTGCTGGTCGATCAGGTCGAATGCAGCAGGCAGGTCGTCCGGCGTCTTGATGGCGACGCTGGGTACACCCTTGAGTGCACGTTTCGCGAGCCCCACGAGGGCGCCGGCCGGCGCGAGCTCGATGATTCCGGTGACACCGGCAGCCGCGAACGACTGCATGCACAGGTCCCACCGTACCGGCGACGAGACCTGATGAACCAGCAAGTCGACGAATCGAGCGCCGCTGGAGACGGAGGTGCCGTCCCGGTTGGTCCAAATCGGCAGGGTCGGATCAGTGGCGGGCAGCGCCGCCGCTACCCGGGTGAGGTGCTCCACGGCGGGCTGCATGTAACGGGTGTGGAATGCGCCGGCGACCTGGAGAGGAATGACCCTGGCCCGGGTCGGCGGGTTCTGCCCGAGGGCGGCCAGGGCGTCGGGGGATCCGGCCACGACGATCTGTCCGCCGCCGTTGAAGTTGGCGGGGGCGAGTCCGAGTTCGTCGAGGCGGGTGAGGAGCTCCGTCTCGTCCGCGCCGATGACGGCGCTCATGCCGGAGGGTTCCAGTGCGGCGGCCTCGGCCATAGCGTTTCCGCGCTCCCGCACGAACCGCACAGCGTCCGCGGCGGTGAGGATGCCCGCGCCGGCCGCGGCCGTGATCTCACCGACGGAGTGGCCGGCGATCCCACTGATCCGATCCCGGCGTCCGTCGACCAGGATCGCGTCCAGGGTGAGGAGGCCGACGGCCACGATCAGCGGCTGGGCGATTCGGGTGTCTCGGATCGTGTCGGCGTCGCTGACCGTGCCGTGGCGCACGAGGTCGATCCCGCATACGTCGGAGATCTCGGCCAGGCCGGCGGCGAAAGCGGGGTCCGCCAGCCAGGGTTCGAGGAATCCGGGGGTTTGCGAGCCCTGACCCGGGCAGACGACAACAATCATTTGTCCAGTCTCCCAAGCCCGTTCCCGGAACGGGTGTCGATCCTCCACCAACTATCCAGGAAACGTTTGTCGGTAACCACCAGTCGGGCGGTCCTGAGGGTGGTGCGGTTCGCCGTCGGCGACGTGCGGTTCACCGTCGGCGAGTAGACCCGTCGTGATCGCTGATCGAACCGATGATGAGCGCGGCCTGCAGAATAAGCGCTTCTCTGGCCCCGGTCGCGTCATAACCGATGACCTCTGAGACCCTCTTCAAACGGTACCGAACGGTGTTCGGGTGCACGAAGAGTTCCCGGGCGGTCGCCTCGAGGGACCGGCCGTTGTCGAGGTAGCACCAGAGGGTGGTGAGCAGCTCGGTCGAATGGGCCTGCAGGGGCCGGTAGATGCGGTGGATCAGGGTGGCCCGGGCGAGGGGGTCGCCGGCGAGGGCGCGCTCGGGGAGCAGGTCGTCGGCCTGGACCGGGCGGGGTGCGTTGCGCCAGGACCGCGCCACGGCGAAGCCGGCGAGGGCAGCCTTGGCGCTCTTGGAGGCGTCCACCAGATTGGGCACCTCGTGGCCGAGCACCAGGTGGCCGGCGCCGAAGCTCGGTTCCAGCTGGACCGCAATTTCCATGAAACTGAGCGCGGACGCCGTGCCGATGTTCTCTTCCGCATCCGCGGGTCTGGGATGGGCGCGACCGATCACCAGCACGAGACGATTGCCCTGCACGCCGATCAGGACGTCCGCGGCCATGTGCCGGGCCGATCGCCGCAACTGGTCGACGTCGAGCATCTTGGGGGTCGTCCCGACGAGCACGCACACCTCGCCGTGCCCGTGCCAGCCCAGAGCGGCGATCCGGCTGGGAAGTTCGTCGTCATATTCGCCGCTCAGGATCGAATCGACGACGAGGGCTTCCAGTCGCACGTCCCAGAGTCCGCGCGCTTCCGCGGCCCTGGCGTACACATCGGCCGCTCCGAAGGCGATCTCCCTCGAGTACAGGAGGATGGCCTCCCGAAGGATTTCGCCACCGTCCTTGATCCTCTCCTCCACCACCTCGACTGTGACCCTGATCAGCTGCAGCGTCTGCTGCAGGCTGATGGAGCGCAGGAGTTCGCGGGGGGCCGCGCCGAAGACGTCCGCGGCGATCCAGGGAGTGGACCGTGGGTCGTCGAACCAGGAGATGAACGACGTGATCCCGGCCTGGGCGACCAGCCCCACCGCGGACCGCCGCCCCGGCGGCATATCGCCATACCAGGGCAGCGTGTCCTCGAGACGTTTCAGCGTCGCCGTAGAAAGCTCACCCGAGATGGTCCGGAGCCAGGTGAGCGTTTGTTCTTTTGTCTTCGGCGTCGATGCCACTGGTCGCTTAGCTCTCGCCCCCGGCGGAACCGGTGGTTCCGGCGGTCACGTCGTGCAACCGGTACCTGTCGATGGCCTGGCTGACCAGGCTCCGGTCGATCTCGCCACGCTTGGCGAGAAGCTGCAGCGTGCGCACCACCATCGACGGTCCGTCGATCTTGAAGAACCGGCGCGCGGCGGGGCGGGTGTCGGAGAAGCCGAAGCCGTCCGCGCCGAGCGTCGCGAAGTCGCCGGGGATGAACTGGCGGATCTGGTCAGGCACGGCGTGCATGAAGTCGGAGACCGCGATGAAGGGTCCCGCTGCTCCGGCGAGCTTCTCCGTCACATACGGAACGAGCGCTTCGTTGTCCGGGTAGAGGAAGTTGTGCTCCTCGGCCCGGATGCCGTCGCGCCGCAGCTCGGCCCAGGACGTGACCGACCAGACATCTGCCGACACCCCCCAGTCCTCGGCGAGCAGCTTCTGTGCTTCGAGCGCCCAGGACACGGCCACGCCCGACGCGAGCAGCTGGGCCTTCGGCCCGGTGATCGGCGAGTGATTTACGCGGTGGATGCCGCGCACGATGCCGTCCACGTCCACCTCCTCGGGTTCCGCCGGCTGCACCTGCGGTTCGTTATAGACGGTGATGTAGTACATGACGTTCGGGTCGGTGTGCGTGCCGCCGTACATCCGCTCGAGTCCGGAGCGCACGATATGCCCGATCTCGTAACCGAATGCGGGGTCGTACGACACGACGGCCGGGTTGGTCGAGGCCAGCAACGGGGAGTGCCCGTCGGCGTGCTGCAGGCCTTCCCCGGTCAGGGTCGTGCGTCCGGCGGTGGCGCCGATCATGAACCCGCGGGCCATCTGGTCGCCGGCAGCCCACATGGCGTCGCCCGTGCGCTGGAAACCGAACATGGAGTAGAACACGTAGATCGGGATCAGCGGCTCACCCTGGGTGGCGTACGAGGTGCCCACGTTGGTGAATGCGGCCATCGCGCCGGCTTCGTTGATGCCCACGTGCAGGATCTGTCCCTGGGGGCTTTCCTTGTAGGCCAGGAGCTGCGCGTGGTCGACCGAGGTGTACTGCTGGCCGTTGGGGTTGTAGATCTTCGCGTTCGGGAAGAACGCGTCGATTCCGAAGGTGCGGGCCTCGTCCGGGATGATCGGCACGATGCGGTTCCCGAAATCCTTGGCGCGCAGCAGCTCCTTGAGCAGCCGCACGAAGGCCATCGTGGTCGCGATCTCCTGCGTTCCGGAGCCCTTCTTCGTGGGCGCGTAGGTCGCATCGTCGGGCAGGTTGACCTGGGTGTACTTGCTGCGACGTTCGGGCAGGTACCCGCCGAGGGCGCGGCGGCGCTCGTGCAGGTACTGGATGGCCTCGTCGTTGTCGTCCGGTTTGAAGTACGGCGGCAGGTACGGGTTCTCCTCGAGCTGGGCATCCGTGATCGGCATGTGGGTGCTGTCGCGGAAGGTCTTGAGGTTGTCGAGGGTGAACTTCTTCATCTGGTGGGTCGCATTGCGGCCCTCGAAGCTCGGCCCGAGGGCGTAGCCCTTGACGGTCTTCGCGAGGATGACGGTCGGCTGTCCCTTGTGTTCCGAGGCCGCCTTGAACGCCGCGTAGACCTTGCGGTAGTCGTGTCCGCCGCGCTTGAGGTTCCAGATTTCATCGTCGGTGTAGCCCTCGACGAGCTTGAGCGTTCGGGGGTCGCGGCCGAAGAAGTTCTCGCGCACATAGGCGCCGCTTTCGGCCTTGTAAGTCTGGTAGTCCCCGTCGGGGGTCGCGTTCATCAGGGCGCGCAGGGCACCGTCGGAGTCGCGGGCGAGGAGGTCGTCCCACTCGCGGCCCCAGACGACCTTGATCACGTTCCAGCCGGCGCCGCGGAAGAAGCTCTCCAGTTCCTGGATGATCTTGCCGTTGCCGCGCACCGGGCCGTCGAGGCGCTGGAGGTTGCAGTTGATGATGAAGTTGAGGTTGTCCAGGCCCTCGTTGGCGGCAACCTGAAGCTGTCCGCGGCTCTCGACCTCGTCCATTTCGCCGTCGCCGAGGAACGCCCAGACCTGCTGGTCGCTTGCGTCCTTGATCCCGCGATTGGTGAGGTACCGGTTGGTCTGGGCCTGGTAGATCGCGTTGATCGGGCCGAGTCCCATCGACACGGTCGGGAACTGCCAGAATTCGGGCATCAGCCGCGGGTGCGGGTAGGAGGACAGGCCGTTCGGGGCGTGTGACTTCTCCTGGCGGAATCCGTCGAGCTGGTCAGCGCTCAGGCGGCCCTCGAGGAAGGCGCGGGCGTACGTGCCGGGGGAGGCATGGCCCTGGATGAAGATCTGGTCTCCACCGCCCGGGTGGTCCTGGCCGCGGAAGAAGTGGTTGAAGCCGACCTCGTAGAGTGCGGCGGATGACGCATAGGTGGAGATGTGCCCGCCGACGGAGATGCCGGGACGCTGGGCTCGGTGCACGAGGACCGCCGCGTTCCAGCGGATCCAGGCACGGTAACGACGTTCGATGTCCTCGTCGCCGGGGAAGTCGGGTTCGCCGTCATCGGCGATCGTGTTGATGTAGTCCGTTGTCGGCACCATGGGTACGCCCAGGTGCAGTTCCTTGGAGCGCTTCAGCAGGCTGAGCATGATCTCGCGACCGCGCTCGTGTCCCTGGGCCGATACGAGCGAGTCCAGCGATTCCGACCATTCGGCCGTTTCCTCCGGGTCCGCATCCGTGCTGTTCACCGAATACGGGTCCTGGTCGTTGACAGTCACACTCGACCTCTCTCTGTTGGTCTCTGTTGGGCAGACCGTGTTGGTGCCGATCATGCCGGGATAGCTGCGCCGCTGCACGGTCGGGTCACGACCGATGGCACCACGCAAGCCTACAGATTATGCCTGTGGTCCGTGCACGAACGATGCGTGTCGTTTTCAGGCCCCAGGATGCCGCCGGGCGGGGCCGATTCTTGGTTCACCCAGTCACCGGGGCTAGGCTGTGTCGCCGCCGCTCAAGTTCGCGCGGGCGGAGGAAAGGAAGCGCAGCATGGCTTTGGAGAACGACACCCAGGCTCCCGATTTCGAGCTCGTCAACCAGTTCGGCGAGCGGGTCCAGTTGAGCCGGTTCCGCGGGAAGAAGTCGGTTGCCCTGGTCTTTTTCCCGCTCGCGTTCTCCGGCATCTGCAGCGGTGAGCTCTGCGAACTGCGAGACAACCTCTCCCTGTTCGAGTCCAGTGGCGTCGAGGTGGTCGGGATCTCGGTCGACTCGCGGCACACGCTCCGGGCGTGGGGAGAGCAGGAGGAGTACACCTTCGACCTTCTGGCCGACTTCTGGCCCCACGGCGCGGTGGCCAAGGAATACGGTGTCTTCCTGGAGGATAAGGGCTTTGCGAATCGTGCCACGTTCCTGATCGACCCGGACGGAATCATCCGGGCCAGTTTCATCACCGCCCCCGGTGAGGCTCGCTCGCTGGAGGCGTACCGCGCCGCGATCGAGGAACTCCAGCCGGCCTGACCGGCCCTGGCGTACGGCGGCCGTGCAGAATCGGTATGATGGTGCACGGCCTGCAGAGGTCGACGTTTCAAGGGGCCTTTAGCTCAGTTGGTAGAGCGCCACGTTTACACCGTGGATGTCGTCGGTTCGAGCCCGGTAGGGCCCACCCCTCAAGAACCACCCATAACCCTCCGTGGGGCGAGAGGTCGTGAGGTACTGTGCACCAGAATGAGCACGCAGGTGCCGTCACCACGACCGCTTCGGGCAGAGCGCGTCGAGGGGGTGGGCGTCATGACTCGGTCTGACCGGCTGTCCTTCGGCGTCGCGGTCGAGGAGCTGACCAGCGCCCACCTGCACCAGACCAATCTCTGCGCACCGTTCCTCAGGGCGCTGCCCGTCGACGGGCTGGCGATCTCCACCCTCGGGGTGCCGTTCGGCACCGAAACCATCTGCGCGAGCAACGCCGCCGCGGCCCGCATCGATGAGATCCAATTCGATCTCGGCGAGGGGCCGTGCTGGGACGCCAGGGCGACACGTCGGCCGGTGCTGTCCCCGGACATCCGTCACGAGGCCAATCTCGACTGGCCTGTCTTCCAGCGCACTCTCGGCGACACCGAAGTCGGCGGGATCTTCGCCTTCCCGATGCTGGTGGGCTCGCTGGACATCGGCGCCGTCGACTTCTATTCGCGAATGCCCCGCGCGCTCACCCTCGGGCAGATCGAGGATGCCACCACCCTCGTCGGCATCGCGGCCCGGCAGGTGCTTCGGCGGGTGCTGCTCTCGAATACGATGAAACCGGACGCCGACGACGATCGGGGCTACTCCCGACGCGTCGTGCACCAGGCGACCGGAATGGTGCTGGCCCAATTAGACGTATCACCCTCGGACGCGCTTCTCATCCTGCAGGGTTACGCCTTTTCGCACGGTCAAACGGTGCGAGAGGTCGCGGAGAACGTGGTCGCACGAAATATTGATTTTACTTCAGAATTAAATTAGACGGGTCTTAGGATAAGTTCATGGTGACCAAGTCACGTGAAGGTCAGCTGGTTGAGACATTCGTCACTCTGGCCGACACCCTGGTGGTCGGCTACGACGTGGTGGATCTGCTGCACACGCTGGTTGAGACGTGCGCGACGCTCTTCGAGGCGTCAGCAGTCGGAATCATCCTGACCGCCGGTGACGACACCGATCTCGAGGTTGTGGCCTCGACCAACGAGTGCAGCCGTCTGATCGAGATCCTGCAGCTTCGAGCCGGCAACGGCCCGTGCGTCGAGTGCTACACCACGGGCAGGCCCGTCGCGATTCCCAACCTCGAGGTTCTCTCGCCGGACTGGACGCGGTTCCGGGCCGGAGCCATCGAGCTCGGATTCAAGTCCATGCACTCGGTTCCGCTGCGCCTGCGTTCCACGACCATCGGTTCGCTCAACCTTTTCTGGGACCGCCTGGGTGGGCTGGGAGCTGACGACCTGCGCACTGTCCAGGCTCTGGCCGACACCGCCACGATCGGAATCCTGCAGGAACGGGCCATCCGGGAGAGCGACGTGGCCCGTGCCCAGTTGCAGCACGCCCTCAGCAGCCGGGTGCTGATCGAGCAGGCCAAGGGTGTGGTCGCTTTCACCCACACCGTCAACATGGACGAGGCCTTCGCTCTGCTGCGCCAGCACGCGCGCAGCAACGGCCTGCCGCTGAACGACGTGGCGGAGCGAATCGTCAACCGGTCCCTCTCGCTGTAGCCCCGCTGCTCGGGACGCCCGCATTTCCGGCCTCGGCCGGGCTATAGTGTGACTCACGCCCCAGACCCTGGCTGCACGTGTAATTTTCGTGAGCTATCGAGGTCACCATGAAGCGCATTTTCCATCCCGGCGGCTCTGTCCTCACCGGAAGCGAACTCGCGGATGCCGTGATGCATTACGCGGAGGCCTTGAGTTCACGCGGGCAGGTCGACGTCATCGACATCCCGGTCGCGGATGAGACTGGACTGCCCGGTCGTGCCCAGTTCCTGATTGGCGCATCCAGCCAGCTCGTCTGTGTCACTGCCGACGCCGTGGACCAGGAGCTGGTGGAATCGGCGAAGTCCGATGACCTGCGCCGCAAAGCGCTGTCCGGCACGGCGAGCGGTCGGGTTTCGTGGACCGGGGACGGGCTTGATTCGCCGCAATTCGACGAGTTCGAATACTGACGGTCTGCTGCAGCGGCCCGCGGGATGACCGGGACTTTCGGCCCTGTCAGGCTCGGTTCTGACCCGACACCATTGAGGCCGGTGCACGGGAATGGAGAAGATCATGGACGAACGCGTTGTGGTCGGGATGAGCGGCAAGCCGTCGGACCGGGATGCCCTGCACTGGGCCCTCGACTACGCGCGCCCGAGACGGTTCGCAGTCGAGCTGGTTCACGTCGTCGACGAGAACTGGGCGAGTCTGGCCGCCGGGTACGAGCACACCGCGCGGGAGCAGGCTGAACGCAACCTCGCCCGGGAGATCGCGGATGCGGCACCCCTGGCGCCGGAGCTGAAGCTCCACGCGACCGTGCTCACAGGTTCGCAGGCCGGGGCGCTGGCCGACCGGGCAGAAGGCGCTGCACTGCTGGTGATCGGCTCACATGCGCTCGGGCGCTTTCGGGACTATGTCTTCAGCACCCGTTCCGCGCAGATCGCGGCCCGTGCCCCCGGCTCCGTCGTCATCGTTCCCGAACGAAGTAACCGGGACGGCACCGGGGTCGTTGTCGGCGTCGACGGCTCCGAGGCCTCGCTTGCGGCCGTCCAGTTCGCCGCCGAGCAGGCGGACCGTCTGGGGCAGCGCCTGACCGCCGTGTACTGCTGGAGCGTGCCCGCTCCGTGGACCGAGGAGGGCGCCATGATCGACTGGCCGATGCAACCGGATGACGCCGACCGGCTGGTCCTCTCCGAAGCGGTCGCAGGACTGGCCGAACGCTACCCCGACCTGCAGTTAGACCTTCGGCTGGACCTGGGTCTGCCGGTCGATGCGCTCGTCACGGCCGCGACCGGTGCGAGCCTGCTCGTCGTGGGCAACCATTCCCGGAACGGATTCGCCCGCTTCTGGCTGGGTTCGGTCAGCCACGTGATCGTGCTGACCATGCCCTGCCCGGTGGCCGTGATCCGGAGCGTGTGACCCGCAGCGAGTGACGTCCGGGGCCGGGGCTCAGGCGGGCCTGGCGATAAGGATGGGAACGTTGATGTTCATGAGCACGTCGTGGGTGACCGATCCGATCACCGACTGTGTCGCCCCTCGCGGGTGGGACACGCCGACCACGATCAGGGACGCGCCCGCGCCCGCATCCAGCAGGGCTTCCGCGGGGTCGCGGTTCACCAGGCGCCGGCGAACGACCACGCCCGGCGCGGTGGCGCTCGCGACCGCGGCCGCCTCGCTGAGGAGCAGGTGCGCGGCGTCGGCGCTCTCGGGCAGCTCAGGCGACGCCTTCCCCGTGCAAAGTGTCGGCGGCGCGTGCACCAGGATGAGCTCCTGGCCGAGCCGGTCGGCTTCGCGGGCGCCTCGGATGACGGCCGACGTCGAACCCTCGAACCGGTCCACCCCGACGACAACCCCGCGCCGGGTGTCGAACGTCGTGTCCGGGATGACTGCCACCGTGCACGGCGCAGCGGCCGCGATCTGCACGCTGCGGGATCCGAGCACGCGCCCCCGCAGGAACCCGGTCTTGTGGGTGCCCACGATGAGGGTGTCGTCGGCCAGCGGAAGGGCGGCAAGGGTCCAGGACGGCGCGCCGTGCAGGATGATGGCGCCGATGTCGAGCCTGGGGTGAGCCTTCTTCGCCAGGGCGAGCTCCTCGGCCAGCAGGGCACTGGCGTGTCGCTCCGCATCCTGCGCATAGGACGGGCCGAGAAGGCCCCACTCGTCGTCGACGACGTTGACCAGGACCGCCGGAGAATCGTCCTCGGCTGCCCGGGACAGTCCCCAGCTGATCGCAGCTCGGCTCGGCTCGGAGCCGTCTGCCCCGATGTAGTAGGTGTTCACTGTGCATCCTTTCCGGTCGCCTGGTCGCGGTCACCCGCGTCGTCGGGGCGAGGAACGACCGCGACCGGGCAGGGCAGATTGAGTAGGACGTCGTGACTGACCGATCCGAGGAAGAGGGAGCCGACGGCGCCGCGGCCGTGAGTGCCCACCACGATCAGGGAGGCGTCCCGGGAAGCCTCCACGAGAACAAACGCCGGCAGGCCCTGTTCCAGGACTTCGGTGACCTGGAGGTCGGGGTTGGCTGCCCGGACCCGCTCTGCGCGTTCGGCGAGGATCTCGGCGTGCGCCTGCCGCAACTCGTCATAGGGAATCACGGCCCCGAATTCGACCGCCACCGTGGCCGGGATCGTCCAGGCATGCACGATGCTGAGCGGGCGGCCGAAGTGAGCGGCCTCGCGGGCGGCGAAGTCCAAGGCCCCGGCTGCCAACGCATCGTCTTCCAGTCCGACCACGACGGGCCCGGTTCGTGGCGCCCATACCGCGGGGACGACGATGACGGGGCACTTCGCATGGGCGGTGAGGCGCAACGGAAGGGTCCCGTAGACCGCTCCGGCGAGCACCCCCGTCTTGTTGGTGCCGATGACGAGGAGGTCCGCGGCGGCGGACGCCCGGACGAGTTCATCGGTGGGGACCCCGTGGCGGATGTACCCGGTCTTGCGGCAGTTCGGTGCGGCCTGGTCGACCCGGCGGATGGCTTCGGCGAGTGCGCGTTCGTAGGCGGGCTGGAAGTCATCCTCCGGCCCCCCGGTGGGGGACCAGCCCATTTCCACCACCGTCGTCAGTTCGAGGCTCACCGAGGCTGACGGGAGCCGCTCGGCCGCCAGAGCGCGGTCGAGGGCCCACTCGAGGGCGGCCCTGCTGGCGGGCCCGCCGTCGATGGCGACGATCACTTTTTCGACCATGGCTGGCCTCCTTCCCTCGCGTCCCCCCTCACGGTGACAGCGTCGGGAGGCGCCGAAAAGGGGCGAAGGTCCCACGCGAGTAGAATCCCCGGCATCAGACCGAGAGCGGAGCCAGGCCATGCCCCAGCACGAGATCACAGCCCCGGTTGCCACCCCGTTCACGCGGCCCGAACCCTCGGCGAATCAGTCGGATGCGCGCCTGCGCCGCCTCCTCCTGGCCAGCCAGGCGATTGTGGGCCAGCTCGATCTTCTCTCCGTGCAGCGGCGCATCGTGGAGGCGGCGGTCGACCTGTGCCCGGCGCTGTTCGGGGCGCTCGCGACCACCGCCGACAACGGCCGTCTCGAGCCGAGCGTCCAGGTCGGGGCATCCGCGGATGCCGCCGTTGCGGGGGGCGCGTGGGCCGAGGTCCTCGGGCTGCTGGGCACCCTCGCCGATGACCCGGTTCCGCTTCGGCTGAGCCGATGGCAGGCCAAACCGCGTCCGGCTGGTTTCGAGGGTGAGGACCCGCCGATGCAGAGTCTCCTGGCCGTCCCGGTGCGGGTGCGCGGCGAGGTCTCGGGCATCCTGTATCTGATCGGCAGGGTGCCGGGAGCATTCGACCAGGAAGACGAGGACCTGTTGTGTGCCCTGGCGGCGACCGCGGGCATCGCGATCGACAATGCCCGGCTGTTCGAGGAGACCCAGCGGCGTCAGCGCTGGTCGGCCGCGTCGGCCGGGGTCAGCGCTGCCCTCCTGACCGATCGCTCGGACGATACCCTGGCCCTCCTGGCCGACCGATTCGCGCAGACGGCGGATGCGCAACTGGTGTGCGTCGTCGTCCCCGATGGAATCGACCCCGGCGCGGATGCTTCCCTGGTCGTCGCCACCGCCAGGGGGCCGCTCGCGCAGCAGGCCGCCGGCCTCATCTTCCCTGTCGCCGGGAGCCTGTGCGGGCGGGTATTCTCCGGCGGCCAGCCGCTCCTGGTCGACGGCGGGGACGGCGTCAGGCCGGGCCCGGACTCCGCCCTGATCTGCGGGTCCACCATGGTCATCCCTCTGGGAGCGGGAGTCCCGCACGGGGTCCTGACGGCCTCGCGTCCCCTCGGAGCGGCCCGGTTCACCGCCTCGGACCTCGTGATGGCCTCGGACTTCGCGGAGCAGGCGAGTGTGGCGCTGGAACTCTCCCTGGGCCGGGCCGATCGGGCCCGGCTGGCGGTGCTGGAGGACCGCGGCAGGATCGCCCGGGACCTGCACGACCTCGTCATCCAAAGGGTCTTCGCCGCCGGGATGTCGATTCAGGCCATTGGCGGGGAGATAACCGACCGGGCGCTGCGCCTGAGGCTCGACGAGGAGGTGCAGGCCCTGGACGCTGCCATCGTCGAGATCCGCACGGCCATTTTCGCCCTGACCCTGCCGGCGCACCCCGACCGGCCGTCCCTGCGACATCGCGTCATCGACCTGCTGACCGAACTCGGGCCCCTGTTCGAGCAGCCTCCACGAGTCGTTTTCTCCGGCCCGATCGACCTGGTCACGCCGGCCGACCTGGCCGACGACCTCGTCGCCGTGATCCGCGAGGGGCTGACCAACGTGGTTAGGCACGCCCGGGCCGGCGAAACGGTTGTGAGCCTGACCGTGGTCGCCGACTCGATCACGATCGAAATCAGTGACGACGGCGTGGGCAGGGCGAAGGCCGCGCACTCCGGCGGAATCGACAACCTGGCGGCACGGGCAGGACGATGGCAGGGAAATTTCACCCTCGACGACCGGGCGCCCCGGGGCACACGGCTGCGCTGGGCGGCCAGCCTGGTCGGTGCATCCGTCACGGCACGCCGATGACCCGCGTCTTCCTCGTGGACGACCACGAAATCGTCCGGCATGGCCTCGTGCACCTGATCAACGCGGAAGCGGACCTGGAGGTCGTGGGGGAGGCGTCGACCAGGCGGGAGGCCCTCGCCCGGGTCGCCGCCACCCGGCCGGACGTCGCGGTCCTCGACGTCCGCCTGCCCGACGGAAGCGGCATCGACGTCTGCCGGGAGATCCTCGCCCGGGACCCGGGCATCCGGTGCCTGATCTTCACCGCCTTCGACGACGACGAGGCCACCTGCGCCGCGGTGCTGGCGGGGGCTGCAGGGTATGTCCTGAAGAACATCCGCGGTGACCGGCTGATCGACGGCATCCGCCGGGTGGCCCGCGGGGAGCGGCTGCTCACCGACCTGGCCGCCCGGCGGGTGGCCGAGGTGCTGAGCCTGGCCGAGCCGGACCGGGCCGCGCAGGCACTGACCCTGCGCGAGCGGCAGGTCCTGGACCTCATTTCGCGGGGGCTCACCAACCGTCAGATCGGCGCCGAGCTGGAGCTGGCCGAGAAAACGGTCAAGAACTATGTGTCCGCCGTACTCAGCAAGCTCGGGATGCAGCGAAGAACCCAGGCCGCGGTCTTCGGTGCCGATCTGTCCCGGGCCGCGGGCGGTTCCGGCTCTCGAATCCACCCCGGGTCTGCCGGTACGCTGGCCCGATGAAGCAGAATCGCGTCACTCCGGCCGTGCCGGGCCCGGGCCAGGAATCGGTCTGGACATACCCCCGGCCGCCCCGGGCCGAGCCGAGTACCGACCGCGTCGTCGTCACGTTCGGCGGCCAGGTCATCGTCGACACCAGAGATGTGATCCGGGTGCTCGAGACGAGCCATCCTCCGGTCTACTACCTGCCTCGATCGGCTTTCCGGCCCGGGAGCCTGGAACCGGCCCCCGGGAACTCGTGGTGCGAGTACAAAGGGCAGGCGTCCTACCTCAATGTGGTCACGCCGGGACGGCGGGAGGAATCCGCCGCCTGGACCTACCCGGCGCCGAGGAAGGGGTATGAGGCGCTCCTCGACCGCATTGCCCTCTACCCCGGCCGGATGGAGCGGTGCACAGTGAACGGGGAACGGGTGCAGCCGCAGCCGGGAGACTTCTACGGCGGCTGGATCACGTCCCGGGTGGTCGGCCCGTTCAAGGGGGAGCCCGGCACGCTCGGATGGTGACTGCGGGGCCCCGGATGATCCTGCCGGGCCCCGGCGTGATGCCGATCCTTCTGGCCGCCCTGCTCTGGGGGACGACCGGAACGGCCGCGCATTTCCTGCCGGATGACCTCAGCCCGCTGGCGACCGGAGCAGCCACGATGGCCGTCGGTGGGGGACTGCTCTGGCTGCTGTCGGTGCGCGGCGCCCGAGCCGTCCTGAGAGACAGGTCCGTGCGCCGGTGGGCGGGGCCGGCGTCGCCGCCATCGTCGTCTACCCGCTCGCTTTCTACAGTTCGATGCACCTGGCCGGGGTGGCCGTCGGAACGGTCGTGTCCCTCGGATCCGCTCCGGTGTTCGCTGCCGGGATCGAGTTCCTGGCCGAACGTCGTCGGGTCACTCCGCGTTGGGGCCTGTGCACGTTGGCCGCCCTGGCCGGGACAGGCCTGTTGGTGCTCGGCGGCAGCATCGGAGCCGCCGAGGTCTCGGGCGCCCCGGTCGGCGCGTTGCTGGGTGTGCTGGCCGGGTTCAGCTATGCCCTGTACACCCACGCGTCGCACCAGCTGATCGGGGCGGGACACAGCCCGCGGGCCACGATGGGTGCGCTGTTCGGCGTGACCGCGGTCTGCCTCGTCCCCGTGCTGCTGGTGACCGGAGCGCCGCTGCTCCAGAGCGCGGGCAGCGCGGGGATTGCCGCGTATCTGGCCATCGGGCCGATGTGTGCCGCGTACCTGCTTTTCGGCCACGGCCTGCGTTCGGTCCGGGGCAGCCTCGCCACCAGCATCACGCTGCTCGAACCGCTCGTCGCCACTGTGCTCGCTGTCCTCGTCGTGGGTGAACGGCTGACCCCGCCCGCCTGGGCCGGCCTCTGCCTGCTGCTGGTGGCGGTGACGGCCCTGGTCAGCCTCGACAACCGGGAAAGAATGAGCATTTCTCGCTAGAATCGGGTCATGGCCGAGCGGGACGGGGCTGCACGGGGCGAGGGACGACGGCCCCGACGCCCCTGGTGGCCCCGGCGACGACCTCGCCGGGGCGGTTCGATCTGCCCCCGGCACCGGATCCCCGGACATCGCCGGGCGCGACGTCGACCGGGAGCTTCCGGAGGACGCGGACGACGTGGTCAGCGGCGTCCCCGGCCCGATCCCGAGTCCGCGGGTGGCGGAGAGGGAGTCGGTGATCCCTGATGCGGGCCTCCGGGCACCCCCCCCGGTGCGCCGCATCGAACACAGCGGCACGGAGCCGGTTCCGGTGACGAACCGGGTCGGGCACCCCACACGGATGTTCCGCCTCTGGTTCGCCGTGACGGCATCCGTGGTCAGCGTGGCGCTGGGGGCCCGGCTGATTGCGCTCGGACTCAATGTCCTCGAAGCGGCGGTGTCCGCTCTTCTCGGAATCGCCCTGTCGTTCATCCCGGTAGGCCTCGGCACCCTGGCCGGCAAGCGGACCGGGCAACCGGCGATGGTCCTGTCCCGGGCCACGTTCGGCCTGGTCGGGAACGTGGTGCCCACCGCTCTGGTCGTCCTGATGAGAGTCGTGTAGGGGGCGCTGCTCGCGGCCGCGGCCGGGCAGGCGATCGGCACGGTTGCGGCGGCGGCAGGGCGCGACGCACCCGGGTACGGCACCGTCCCGGCTCTGGTCGGCGCAGTCGCCGTCACCGTGGCCGCGGCCGCTGTCGCCGTTTTCGGTTACGGGTTGCGCTACCTCGTCCACGGTCCTGCTCGCCCTGGCGATGATCATGACCGCCGGGCTGATCGATCCCGGACCCGCCCTGGCCGACTCGACCGGGATCGGACTCGGCGCGCTCACCGGCACGATCCTCGTCTTCGCCTATTTCGGGCTGGCCTGGGCGACCAGCAGCGCAGATCTGGCCCGGTACCAGAGAGAGGACTCGCCCGGTCGGACCTCGATGCTGTGGGCGAACCTCGGGCTGGGCCTGCCGGCCCTGGTCCTGATCTGTTTCGGGGCGGTGCTGGCCGCATCGCACCCCGCACAGGCCGCCGCTTTCGCGATCGATCCGGTCGGCAGTCTGGCCCGAATCCTCCCGGGTTGGACCGGGATCCCCCTGCTACTCGTCGGCACGCTCACCCTGCTGTCGGCGATCAACCTCAATCTGTACTCGGGCGGTCTCGCCGTCACCGCCGCGGACAGCAGGATCACCCGGCCCGTCGGCGTGCTGCTCGCCGCGCTGGGAACAGCGATACTCGTCGTGCTGATCCTCGTCAGCCGAACGGGCCTGGCCGACGCCTCCCTGGCCCTGCCGGTGACGCTGGCCGTGCCCGTCGCGGCCTGGACCGGCCTGTTCTGCGCGGAGGTGGTGATTCGGCGGAGCCCGCTCGACACCAGGAGCCTGCTTCATCGCGGCGGTCGCTATGCGGACTGGCGCTGGGTCAACGTGGGTGCTCTCGCCGTGATCACGGTCGTCGGCTACGGACTGATCGAGTCCGGCCCGGGATGGCTGGCCTGGCAGGGCTTCCTCCTCGCCTGGGCCGGCATCGATCCTCACGGCGGCCTGGCGGCGACCGCGCTCGGCGTGCTCGTCGCACTCGTGCTGGGCCTGATCACACCGCCGGTCCTGGGCATTCCGGCGATCCGGCGGCAGGAAGCCGCGCCGTCCGGTCACCGGTAAGCTGACGGGGTGCCATTCTCGCTCGCCGATGTAACCCTGATCGTCCATGAATTGTGGCCGTTGTCCGGGGCCGAAGACTGGGATGCCCCCGGTCTGGTCAGCGGCGACCCGACACACTCGGTCACCTCGATCCACCTCGCCGTCGACGCGGTCTCCGCAACCGTCGACGAGGCCGTCGAACGGGGTGCTGACCTGCTGCTCGTGCACCACCCGCTGCTGCTGCGCGGGGTGACGTCGGTCGCGGAGGACCGGTACAAGGGTGCGCTGCTCGGCCGCCTGATCCGGGCCGATTGCGCCCTCCTGGCGGCGCACACGAATGCGGACGTGGTCGTGGACGGCGTATCGGACATCCTGGCTTCCCGCCTCGGCCTCCTGGACACGCGTCCGATCACGGCGGGAGTCGCTCCCGGCACCGGCATCGGGCGGGTGGGCCGGTTGCCGGAACGCACGTCGCTGGACCGGCTGGCCCGGCGACTGGCCGATCTGCTGCCGGCGACCGTGTCCGGCGTCCGGGTCTCGGGGGAGCGCGACGCCGTCGTGGAGACCGTGGCGCTGTGCGGAGGTGCGGGAGACTCACTCCTCGCGCATCCGTCCGTGGTCGCGGCGGATGTGTACATCACCGCCGACCTCCGGCACCACCCGGCCTCCGAGGCCCGCGAGCAGGCCGTGCACTCCGGCGGCACGCCGGCGTTGATCGACGTGTCGCACTGGGCCAGCGAGTCGCTCTGGCTCGAACCCGCCGCCGAGCAGCTCCGGGCGGCGCTCCCCGGAATCACGGTCACCTGCAGTGATCTGCGCACAGATCCGTGGGACTTCGTCATCGTGCAGTAACCTGCCGATGGATGCGGTTCCACCCCCACGCCCGCTCAAGCTCAATACTCGTAAAGGTCAGGACATCGTGAAGGCATCTCCAGTTGAACAGAAGGAGCTTCTCCGGCTTCAGGCCCTCGACATCAGGCTCCAGCAGGTCGAGCACCAGACGAAGGCCCTGCCGGAGCTTGCACGGCTCCGGGAACTCGGCGCGCAGGCCGACACGATCCGGATGACTCTGAGCACCCGCTCGGGCGAGGTCGAAGACGTCCGGCTCGAACTGAACCGGATCGAGTCCGATGTCGACGTGGTCGAGAAGCGCATAGCCAGGGACGCCGACCGGGTGCAGCACACGTCTTCGGTGAAAGACGTCCAGGCACTGGAGACCGAGCTCGCCGCGCTCCGTAAGCGGCTTCTGGCGCTCGAGGAGATCGAGATCGCGGTCATGGAACGCCTCGAAGAGCGTGAGGGCGCCGCTGCCGCAGTCGAGGCCGAGCGCGATGCCATCCTGGGCCGGATGCGCGACGCCGAAGTGGCGCGGGACCTCAGCCTTGCTGACCTGAACCGGCAGCTCGGCGAGCTGCGTCGCGACCGGGCAGCCATCGCCGGCGGCGTCACCGAATACCTCGCCGCGCTCTACCAGAAGCGCTTCGTGGCCGGGCGCGGGAACGCCGCGGCCCTGCTCCGGGCCCGCACCTGCAGCGGGTGCACGATGACGCTGACCGGCAGCGACCTGGATGCCGTGCGGTCCGCACCGGCCGACGACGTGCTCTTCTGCCCGGACTGCGGCGCGATTCTGGTGCGCACGGAGGAATCGGGTATCTAGGTGGAGTGAGGCTCCGCCCGCGGCCTGTATTCTGGACAGTGGAATGGGTCGGCAAGACGGTCGCGTCATCCGCTTCCCTTCGGGGGTGCGGGTGCCGAGGAACGTCCGGGCTCCACAGAGCAGGATGGTGGGTAACACCCACCCGGGGCAACCCGCGAGACAGTGCCACAGAAAGTAGACCGCCGCCGGCCTCGGCCGGAGGTAAGGGTGAAACGGTGGTGTAAGAGACCACCAGAGGCCAGGGTGACCTGGTCGGCTAGGTAAACCTCGTCCGGAGCAAGGTCAGACAGGAAACGCCAAGGCGGCTCGCCGAGTTTCCGGGTAGACCGCTGGAGGGCTGCGGCAACGTAGTCCCGAGATAGATGGCCGTCCAAGGTGCTTCGCGCACCGGGACAGAACCCGGCGTAACAGCCGGCCCATTCCTTCACTCACGACGGTTCGCGACGGTCAGGTGGCCATTGGTCCGTCCGGACCGGGCGGTTCTCCGCCGCGGCCGCGACCGCCTCCTCGACTCGTCTGGCACGCGTCGCCGGCCGTTTGGCGCTGGCAACCCAGTACAAGATCTGCTTGCGCGTCGACGGAGCAAGAGCAGCGAGCGAGCTGCTGGCCTCCTCATTCGCGGCAAGTGCCTGTGCGAGGTCGGGCGGTACGATGAGCGCCTCCACCTCGTATAGGAGGGTCCACGACCCGTCTGCCTGCGCGGCCTCAACGGCTGCACGGCCGGCCGGGGCGACCCGTCCCTGCGCCACCAGGCGGCCCCACCGTTCCCTGTTGCTGGGCGCCCAGGCGCTTCCCCGCTTGCGGGGCGTCATTAGCTGTTTGTACCGGTCGCCACCGAGGCGATTGACCACACTGTCAATCCAGCCGAAGCACAGGGCCTCTTCCACCGCAGCCTCGTAGGAGAGCTCGGTGACGGAGTTTCCCTTCTTCCCGATGGCCAGCCACACGCCGCGGCTCTCTGCATGGTGGGTCTGGAGCCAGGCCGGCCATTCCTGGCGGTCGGCCGGCTCAAGGACCGGGAGGTCAGTGAGTGGCGGCGCCATGTGGACGGGTCAGTTCAGGTTCTTGACGGCGAGGGCAGCTGCCCCCAGGATTCCGGCATTGTTGCGGTGGACGGCCGGGATGATCGGGGTCTTCAGCTTCAGAAGCGGCAGGAAGTCCTGATGGTGCTTGGACACGCCGCCGCCGACGATGAACAGGTCGGGGGAGAACAGGGCCTCCAGGGTCGAGTAGTACTTCTGCAGGCGGGAGGCCCACTTATCCCAGCTCAGGTGTTCGCGCTCCTTGGCAGAGAATGCCGCGCGCGTCTCGTGGTCGACGCCGTCGATCTGGAGGTGACCGAGCTCGGTGTTCGGCACGAGCACGCCGTCGTTGATCAGGGCCGTTCCGATCCCGGTGCCGAGGGTGGTCATCAGGACCACTCCCCGCACGCCCTTGGCCGCGCCGAACTCGGATTCCGCGTACCCCGCGGCATCGGCGTCGTTGACGAAGTGGATCGGCTGCCCCAGGCTCTTCTGGAACAGCTTCTCGGCGGCGAGGCCGATCCACTTGTCCGAGACATTGGCGGCGGACATGGTGTGCCCGTTCTTCACGATGGCGGGGAAGCAGATCCCGACCGGCAGTGCGGAGGCGCCCGCCACGGAGGAGACCGTGGCGAGGAGGGCGCGCGTGGACTCGACGATGTCCACCGGGCGTCCCCCCTTGGGGGTGGGGAGTTTCACCCGATCGGACAGAAATTGACCGGTGACCAGGTCGACCACCGCTCCCTTGATTCCGGTGCCGCCAATATCAATGCCGATGGCCGTGGTTGAACTCATAGTCAAAACCTACCGTTTACGGGAGGGTGAGAATTTCGGCGCCGTGCTCGGTCACGACGAGGGTGTGTTCGAACTGGGCCGTGATGCTCTTGTCTTTCGTCGTCACGGTCCAGTCGTCGGCCCACATGTCCCAGTCGGATCCGCCGAGGGTGAGCATCGGTTCGATCGTGAAGACCATGCCGACCTCCATCACGGTGTCGTAAACGGGGGCGGAGTCGTAGTGCGGGATGATCAGCCCGGAGTGGAAGGACTCTCCGACCCCGTGGCCGGTGAAGTCGCGCACCACGCCATAGTTGAAACGCTTCGCATAGGACTCGATCGTGCGACCGATGACGTTGACCTGCCTGCCCGGTGCGACGGCCTTGATGCCCCGGGCGAGGGCCTCCCGGGTACGCTCGACCAGCAGCCTCACCTCGTCGCCGGCCTCGCCGACGATGAACGTGACGTTCGTGTCGCCGTGCACCCCGTTCTTGAAGGCAGTGATGTCGATGTTTACGATGTCCCCGTTCTCGAGAACGGTGTCGTCGGGGATGCCATGGCAGATCACCTCGTTCACCGAACTGCACAGCGACTTGGGGTAGCCGCGGTAGCCCAGGGTCGACGGGTAGGCGTCGTGTTGGATGATGAAGTCGTGGCCGATCCGGTCGAGTTCGTCCGTCGTGACGCCCGGGCGGACGGCCCGTCCCACGGCTTCGATCGCCTGCGCCGCGATCCGGCCCGATTCGCGGATCAGCTCGATCTTGTCCGGAGAGTACACGTCCGATCCGGTGAACGGCGCCGGCATCTCACGGCCGACGTACTCCGGTCGTGGGATGTGGCGCGGAACGGGGCGGAACGGGGAGACCGTTCCCGGCAACAGGTGACCGGCAGAATCCTTAGGCATAGGATCAGCTTATGTCCGAAGACACTGAACACCAGTTCTGGTACAACATGCGCACGGGAGCGGTCGAGGAGGGTATGCAGTCCACCTCCAAGGAGCGCGTCGGGCCGTTCGCAACACGTGACGAGGCCGCTCACGCGCTGGAGAAACTGCGCGCGAACAGCGCCAAATGGGCCGAGGAAGAAGCGGCAAACGACCGCTAGGACCGCTGACCGGCCCTACTCGTAGCTGTGCTCGGGGCCGGGATAGGCGCCGGAGTCGACGTCTTCCTTGAACTGGTGCACAGCATCCGTCAGCACGCTGCGCATGTTCGCGTACTGGCGCACGAACCGGGGCACGCGGCCCTCGGTAAGGCCCGCGAAATCAGTCCAGACCATCAATTGTCCGTCGACGTCCGGGCCCGCGCCGACCCCGATGGTGGGGATCTCGAGCCGGGCGGTCACCAGTGCGGCCACCGTAGCCGGCACCATTTCGAGCACAACGGCGAAGGCGCCGGCATCCTGCACCGCGAGAGCGTCCTCGATCAGCTGGTCGGCGGCCGCGCCCCGCCCCTGAATGATGTGGCCGCCCAGCCCGTGCTCGCTCTGCGGGGTGAAGCCGATGTGACCCATCACGGGAATCCCCGACGTCACGATGCGTTTGATCTGCTTGCGACTGCGCACGCCGCCCTCGAGCTTGACCGCATGGGCCTGCGCCTCTTTCATGAAGCGCACGGCCGTGTGCAGAGCCTCGGATTGGCCGGTCTCATACGATCCGAATGGCATGTCGGCGATGACGAGGGCTCGGGTGACCGCCCGCGAGACGGCCCGGGTGAGGGGGATCAGCTCGTCGACGGTGACGGGCAGGGTGCTCTCGTAGCCGAACACGTTGTTGCCGGCCGAGTCCCCGACGAGCAGGAAGTCGATCCCGGCCTGGTCGAAGATCTGGGCGGTGAGCATGTCATAGCTGGTCAGCCCGGTGATCGGGATGCCCTGCTGTTTGGCATTGTGAAAATGGCGGGTGCGCACCCGCTTGGGCCCGGGCGGCACGGGCGCGAACGGGTTCAGCTCGCGGGCGGCGGCGGGCACTTCGGGAACGGTCGACTCTGGCATGGGTCCAGTGTAGTCAGGGTGTAATCCGCCGACTGGCGCCCAGTTTCGCCCGAGTTTCGGCGCCAGCCAGTAGCCTAGGTAACAACAAGAAAGGGCGTGAATGGACAAGCAGCGCGACTTCGTTCTCCGGACCATCGAGGAGCGGGGCATCAAGTTCATCCGACTCTGGTTCACGGACGTTGTCGGCACACTCAAATCGGTGGCCATCGCGCCTGCCGAGGTGGAGGGTGCCTTCGCTGAGGGCCTCGGTTTTGACGGCTCCGCCATCGAAGGCCTCACCCGCTCGTTCGAGGCGGACGTGCTCGCTCATCCCGACCCCACCACCTTCCAGATCCTGCCCTGGCGTGGTGAGATCGATCCCACCGCCCGCATGTTCTGCGACATCATGACTCCCGACGGTCAGCCGGCGGTCGCCGACCCGCGAAACGTGCTCAAGCGGACCCTGGCGAAGGCCGCCGATCGCGGATTCACCTTCTACACGCATCCCGAGATCGAGTTCTACCTGCTCAAGTCGTCGAAGTACGGCAAGAACGGACCGGTCCCGGTGGATTCGGCCGGCTACTTCGACAACGTCCCCGGCGGCACAGCCCACGACTTCCGTCGCCGGTCGGTGCGGATGCTCGAAGACCTCGGCATCTCGGTGGAGTTCAGCCACCACGAGGCGGGTCCCGGTCAGAACGAGATCGACCTGCGCTACGCGGATGCCCTCACGACGGCCGACAACATCATGACCTTCCGCACCGTGATCAAGGAAGTCGCCATCGAGCAGGGCGTGTACGCCACGTTCATGCCCAAGCCCATGTCGGAGCACCCCGGATCGGGTATGCACACGCACCTGTCCCTGTTCGAGGGCGACACCAACGCGTTCTACGAGGCCGGTGCGCAGTACCAGCTCTCCAAGACCGGCCGTCAGTTCATTGCCGGACTGCTCAAGCACGCCCCGGAGATCACCGCGGTGACGAACCAGTTCGTCAATTCCTACAAACGGCTGTGGGGCGGCGACGAAGCTCCCAGTTTCGTCTGCTGGGGGCACAACAACCGTTCCGCCCTGATCAGGGTTCCGTTGTACAAGCCCAACAAGGGCCAGAGCGCCCGCGTCGAGTACCGCGCCATCGACTCGGCCGCGAACCCGTACCTGGCGTATTCGCTGATGCTGGCCGCCGGCCTCAAGGGTATCGAGGAGGGCTACGAGTTGCCTCCCGAGGCCGAGGACAACGTCTGGGGGCTCAGCGACACCGAGCGTCGCGCGCTGGGTTATCGTCAATTGCCCGCCAGCCTTGACCACGCGATCCAGTTCATGGAGGAGTCCGAGCTCGTCGCCGAAACGCTCGGAGAGCACGTCTTCAACTACGTGTTGCTCAACAAGCGCCAGGAGTGGAAGGAATACCGCTCCCAGGTGACCCCGTTCGAGCTCGACAAGAACCTCGAGATGCTCTAGCCGCCCCGGGAACGGAACTCATGGCGCGGGAAATACTCACTCTCACCGAGCTTGCTCGGGTGGGTTTCGTCGAGCTGAGCGAGGTGCGCCTGCGGCTCATGGAGGTAGGCGAACTGGGCGGTCCGGAGCCGACAGTGCTGCTGCCCCTTCTGACCAGGACAGCGAACCCGGACGCCGCCCTCGGTTCCCTGGTCGAGCTCCTGCGCCAGTCGCCGGACGAGTCGCATGCCATCCTCGGCCACGCCGACTCGGCGTTGAGGCTGGTGCGCGTCCTCGGGGCCTCGAGCGGCCTGGCTGAGTTCTTCCTGCGACGCCCGGAGGAGCTCGCGGTCCTCGCCAGGCCCCTGGCGAGGTTGCCGGGTGCGTCCGAACTGACCGCCGACCTGCTGGACTCCGTCGGCAGCCATGATGGCTTCGCCACCCTCGTCGACGACGACGGGTGGGTGGCGCTGCGGGTTCGCTACCGCCGCCGGCTGGCCGAGTTGGCCGCCTTCGACCTGGAGCAGGCCGATCCCGTCGCGGGGCTCGACGGGATCGCACGCACCCTCGCCGACCTCGCGGCTGCCGCCCTGGAAGCGTCCCTGGCCGTCGCGCGCAGCATGTCCAGCGGTCTCGCCCCCGCCCGCGGCGTGTTCCCGGCGGACGAGGTTCGGGCCACCCGGCTGGCCATCATCGGCATGGGCAAGGCCGGAGCCGGCGAACTGAACTACGTGAGCGATGTGGACGTGATCTTCGTCGCTGAGGGTGACCCCGAGGCGGGGCTGGAGTCGCCGCGGGCCGTCGACATCGCCACCCGGCTCGCCATCCTCGTGATGCGGGGCCTGAACCAGCCGTCGCTCGAGCCCGAACTCTGGGAGGTAGACCCGAACCTCCGTCCGGAAGGAAAATCCGGAGCACTCGTCCGCTCCCTCGAGTCTCACCTGGCGTACTACGACCGGTGGGCCAAGAGCTGGGAATTCCAGGCGCTGCTCAAGGCTCGCCCGCTGGCGGGCGATCTCGGCCTCGGCGGCCGTTACGTCGAGGCGGTGGCCCCGAAGGTGTGGACCAGCGCCAGCCGGGAGAACTTCGTCGATTCCGTGCAGCGGATGCGTGAACGGGTGACAAAGAACATCCCGGACGACGAAGTTGCCGTGCAACTCAAGCTCGGCCCCGGAGGACTGCGCGATATTGAGTTCACCGTGCAGTTGCTGCAGCTGGTGCACGGGCAGACCGACCCGGACGTGCGTCAGGCCGGAACCCTCCCCGCTCTGACGGCGCTGGTGGACAGCGGCTACGTGGGACGGGCTGAGGCGGCCGAGTTCGCGCAGGACTACCGGATCCTGCGCCTGATGGAACATCGGCTGCAGCTGGAGAAGTTGCGCCGCACCCATCTCGTGCCCCGCGATGAGGCGAGTCTGCGCGTGCTGGCCCGGGCCACGGGTCTCGCACCGAACGCCGCACAGCTCACCGACCGGTGGGCCCAGGTCAAGCATCGAGTCCGGGGACTGCACGAACGACTGTTCTACCGCCCATTGCTCTCCGCCGTGGCCGCGCTCCCGGCCGACGGTCTCAACCTGACCAGTGCGCAGGCTGAAGCCCGGCTGGCGGCCATCGGCTTCCGCAACACCGCGGGCGCCCTGGCCCACATCGCCGCTCTCACCGGCGGTGTGTCCCGCCGGGCGGCGATCCAGCGGCATCTGCTGCCCGTTCTGCTGCAGTGGTTCTCGGAGGGCGCCGACCCGGATTACGGTCTGCTGGCCTTCCGCCGCTTGAGCGACAGCCTCGGCACGACCTACTGGTTCCTGCGTATGCTGCGCGACTCGTCCGGGGCGGCCGAACGCCTGACCCGGGTGTTGTCCTCGTCACGGTTCGTCGGGGAGCTGCTCGAGACGATCCCCGAGTCGGTGGCCTGGCTGGAGGACGAAGACGACCTGCGCCCCCGTAGTGTGGCGACCCTCCACGAGGAGGCGCGCGCCGTGCTGGCCCGGCATGAGAGCCCCGATGCCGCCGCGTCCATCCTGCGCACGGCCCGGCGCCGGGAGATGTTGCGACTGGCTTCCTCGGCCGTCCTGGGCCAGATCAGTATCGAGGCCCTCGCGACCGGACTCACCGACGTGACCGCCACCATCATCCAGGGGGTTCTCGCCGCCATCCGGGGCACGCCCCTGGGGGGCGCGCCGGAGGGGTCGGCCGCTGACGGGATCGAATTCGCCGTGATCGGGATGGGACGATTCGGCGGGGCCGAACTGGGCTTCGGATCGGACGCCGACGTGATGTACGTCTTCCGGCCCGGGACCCTGACCGGCGAGGCCGCGCACGACCGGGCGAAGTTCATCGTGCGCGAATTGGCCCGGCTGACCGACGACAACCGGCTGCCCCTCGATCTCGACCTCGGGCTGCGCCCGGAGGGCAAGAACGGCTCCGTGGCCCGCTCCCTCGAATCCTACGAGGCGTACTACCGCCGTTGGTCGCTCACCTGGGAGGCGCAGGCTCTGCTCCGGGGCAGGGGAGTGGCGGGCGATTCGCGGCTGCTCGCCGACTTCGAGACGGTGGCCGACTCGGTCCGGTATCCCGCCGCGATCAGCGAACAGGCTGTCCGGGAAGTCAAGCGAATCAAGGCGCGGGTGGAGAGCGAGAGGCTGCCCCAGGGGGCGGACCCCAACCGGCACCTGAAACTCGGACGCGGCTCACTGAGCGACGTGGAGTGGTTCGTGCAGCTGCTGCAGCTGCAGCATGCGGCGGCCATCCCGGCGTTGCGCACGACATCGACGCTGGGTGCCCTTCGCGCCGCGGCCGACGCCGACCTGGTCAGCGACGCGGATGCCGAGACATTGACGGTGGCGTGGAAGTTCGCGTCCCGATGCAGGTCCGCCATCACCCTGTGGACCAACAAGACGTCCGATGTGCTGCCGACTGACCGGGCTCAGCTCGAGGGGGTCGCCCGGGTGATGCAGTACCCGCCGGGCTCCGCCAACCAGCTCGAAGAGGAGTATCTGTCCCTGACGCGGCGGGCCCGCGCCGTATTCGAGCGCAGGTTCTACGGGCCCGCGGAGCGGGCCGGCCCCTTCGGCGGCTGAGCGCCGGGCCCGGAACCTGAAAGGACCGCATCCCCGAGGGGGTGCGGTCCTTTCAGGTTGCGGGCGGTTCTGCGTTTTAGACGCCGTAGTAGAGCTCGAACTCGAACGGGTGCGGGCGCTGGGCGAGCGGCTTGATTTCCATCTCCCGCTTGTAGCCGATCCAGGTTTCAATCAGTTCGGGAGTGAACACGTTTCCGGCGAGCAGGAAGTCGTGGTCGTTCTCGAGGGCCACGAGGGCCTCTTCGAGGGAAGCGGGAACCTGCGGGATGTTCTTCGCTTCTTCGGGCGGCAGCTCGTAGAGGTCCTTGTCGACCGGCTCGTGCGGTTCGATCCGGTTCTTGATCCCGTCCAGGCCGGCCATCAGCTGGGCGGCGAAGGCGAGGTACGGGTTGCCCGAGGCATCCGGAGCGCGGAATTCGATGCGCTTGGCCTTCGGGTTGGTGCCGGTGATCGGGATCCGGATCGACGCGGAGCGGTTTCCGGCCGAGTAGACCAGGTTGACCGGAGCTTCGAAGCCCGGGACCAGGCGGTGGTAGGAATTCACGCTCGGGTTCGTGAAGGCGAGCACTGCCGGGGCGTGCTTGAGCAGGCCGCCGATGTACCAGCGGGCCACGTCGGACAGCCCGCCGTAGCCGGCCTCGTCGTAGAAGAGCGGCTTGCCGTCGGCCCAGAGGGACTGGTGGGTGTGCATGCCGGATCCGTTGTCGCCGAACAGCGGCTTCGGCATGAAGGTGGCGGTCTTGCCCCACTCGGCCGAGGTGTTCTTGACGATGTACTTGAACTTGAGCAAATCGTCGGCCGCGTGCACCATGGTGTCGAAGCGGTAGTTGATCTCGCCCTGGCCGCCGGTGCCCACCTCGTGGTGGCTGCGCTCGAGGATGAGGCCGGCGTCGATCAGCTTGAGGCAGATGTCGTCGCGGAGGTCGGCGTGCTGGTCGACGGGGCTGACCGGGAAATAGCCGCCCTTGAACGGCGTCTTGTTGGCGAGGTTTCCGCCCACTTCTTTCTTGCCCGAGTTCCAGGCGCCTTCACTGGAGTCGACGGAGTAGAAGCTGGAGTGCTGGTTCACTTCGTAACGCACGTCGTCGAAGATGTAGAACTCGGCTTCGGGAGCGAAGAAGGCGGTGTCGGCGATGCCGGTCGAGGCGAGGTACTTCTCGGCTTTCTTGGCGACCTGGCGGGGGTCCTTGGAGTAGATCTCACCGTTGCGCGGGTTGTAGATGTCGAACAGCATGATGAGCGTGCGCTCGGTGCGGAACGCGTCGATGTAGGCGGTGGTGACGTCGGGGATCAGCTGCATGTCGGATTCGTGGATCGACGCGAAACCGCGGATCGAGGAACCATCGAACATCTGGCCGACCGTGAAGAACTCCTCATCGACGGTCGACGCGGGGATGTTGAAGTGCTGCTGCACACCCGGCAAATCGGTGAAACGAATGTCAAGGAACTTGACGTCGGTATCCTTGATGAATTTGAGCACTTCTGACGAATCGCGGAACATGCGGTTTTACTCCAAACGACGTGGGCGTTGATCTCTGAACAGTTGATCTCTGAAAAAGTCGCGCACTGCGGCTCAATTGAGGCTAGTGGGATGGGATTACCCGGCAGTGACGCTTATGTTTCACACATGTTACAGCCGAGGCTGGTCGGTAGACTCATCGCGTGTCTGCAGCCTCCTCGAAATCGATCCCTTTCGGACAGCTTCCTCCCAGCAAATGGCCGGGGGAGCGCCTGGGCTTGCCCGACCAGGGCAGCCAGTCGGTCGGCCGGGTGGGACGAAGGATCGCAGCCCTCGCGATCGACCAGGTCCTGGCCATGGCCGCCGCGTTCGCGCTCTTCGACTACACGTTCCTGGACTACAACGGATTCGTCGTCACCGGAGTCTTCGTGGCCTTGCAGATCGTATTCATCCCGACCCTCGGCGGAAGCATCGGACACCGTCTCGTGGGGCTCCGGGTGGTTTCGCTGCGCGGAGGCTGGGTCGGGCTCTGGCGCCCGGTCGTTCGTGCCGTGCTGCTCGGCCTCGCCTTTCCTGCGCTGGTCTGGGACTCCGACCAACGCGGGTTTCACGACAAGGTGGCAGGCACCGTACTGATTCGCAGCTAGTTTCCGCGCTGCGGACGCGCCTTCATCGGGTCGACACCCTTGGGGATCGGCAGCTTCTTCGTCATCGAAGTGAGGCGGTTGTTCACGGCGAGGACTTCGGCCTTGGTCAGGGTCGGCTTGATTTTGGTCAGGCGACGGGCGAGCTTGTGCAGCGGCACGGCGTCGGCGTCAGGTCCAACCGAGATCACGGTGACGGCGATGCTGCCGCCCAGTCGCGTGACCATGCGGCGTTCTTCTTCGAGCATCCGGGCCGTGCGGGTGCGCGGTCCTTCGCTGATCAGGACGACTCCACCACGCCCGACGGCCCGGTAGACGGCATCCTGGGTCTTCCCGTTGACGGCGACGGGCATCTCGCTGCCCACCCAGCCGCGCTTCAGCGAGGAGCGCAGGACAGCGCCGACCGCGCCGGGCTGACCCTCGATCTGCGAGTACGCCGCCTTCTCGGCCCGGCGTCCCAGGATGATGAGCATTGCCAGGACTCCGGCCAGGATCCCCGCGATCACCCAGAGGATGATCGTCAGCACGTTGCCGGGCGACAGGAGGAATCCCAGGACGAGGCTGATCGCGACCGGGATCACGAACGAGGCGATCATGAGGAGCACGATTTTCGAGTCGTACCGTCGCGTCATCTGGAACACCTGCCACATTTGCTTCAAGCGGCCAGGCTGTTTGGGGGGTTTGGGAGTCTTGTCCTTGCTGCGTGCCATGGGTCAAGACTACCGAGTCACTCGCCCGGATCGTGACCGTTTCCAGGTCATGAGACGGCCTGCGCGAAGCCCAGGGACGCATCCGCCAGCTGACGAAGCTGCGGGGGGACTTCGCGCCCGGTCGCCACCATCGACTGGGCCCAGAGCCGTCCGGCGCGGTAGGAGGATCGGACCAGGGGGCCGGACAGAACTCCGAGAAAGCCGATGGCCTCCGCCTCCTGTTTCAGCTCAACGAATTCCTCCGGCTTCACCCAGCGCGCCACGGGGAGGTGGCGGGAAGTCGGCCGCAGGTACTGCGTGATCGTGACGATGTCTGTGCCTGCATCGTGCAGGTCCTGTAGTGCCTGGCTGATCTCCTGACGTTCCTCGCCCATGCCGAGGATGAGGTTGGATTTGGTGATCAGACCGGCGTTCCGGCCCTGGCTGAGAACGTCGAGCGACCGGTCGTAGCGGAAGGCCGGGCGGATGCGCTTGAAGATCCGGGGGACCGTTTCCACGTTGTGCCCGAAGACTTCGGGCCGGGCGGAGAAGACCTCACCGAGGAATTCGGGGTTCCCCGAGAAATCCGGGACGAGGATTTCCACCCCCGTGCCCGGGCTTTGGGCATGGATCTTCCGGATGGTCTCGGCGTAGAGCCAGGAGCCCTCGTCGGCAAGGTCGTCCCGGGCGACGCCGGTGACGGTCGCGTACCGGAGGTTCATCTTGACGACGGATTCCGCCACCCGGCGAGGCTCGTCGGTGTCGTAGTCCGCGGGTTTTCCGGTGTCGATCTGGCAGAAGTCGCAGCGCCGCGTGCACTGCGATCCGCCGATCAGGAACGTGGCCTCACGGTCTTCCCAGCACTCGAAGATGTTCGGGCAGCCCGCCTCCTGGCAGACGGTGTGCAGGTTCTCGCCTTTGACCAGGTCCTGGAGTTTGCGGTACTCGGGTCCCATCTTGGCGACCGTCTTGATCCAGGCGGGCTTGCGCTCGATCGGCGTTTCCATGTTACGGATCTCGAGGCGGAGCATCTTCCGCCCCTCAGGTGCCGCGGTCATGATGCCGCCGCCAGCTCCGCCTGGAACCGGGCAGTGAGGGGGGCGACCAGTTGCGAGGTCGACACCTCGCGGCCGAGGACTCGTGACATGGTGGTGATGCCGGCATCTTTGATGCCGCAGGCGATGATGCGGCTGTACGGCTCGAGCGAGTTGCTGCAGTTGAGGGCGAAGCCGTGCATGGTCACTCCTTCCGCGACTCGGATTCCGATGGCTGCGATCTTGTCTTCCTGCCCATCGGGGCCGACCCAGACGCCGGACCGTCCCGCCACCCGGCGGCCGTCGACGCCGAAGTCGGAGAGGACGTCGATCAGAATTCCCTCGAGTCGGCGCACGTAGCCGACGACGTCGACCGGCTCCGCAAGACGCATGATCGGATAGCCCACGAGTTGCCCGGGGCCGTGCCAGGTGATCTTCCCGCCGCGGTCAGCATCGATGACGGGGGTTCCGTTCGTGGGCCGTTCCTCCGGAGCGGTGCGTTTGCCGGCGGTGTACACGGAGGGATGTTCGAGGAAGATGACGGTGTCCGGCCTCACCCCGGAGACGACGGAACGATGGACTGCGCGTTGGAGCTCTAGGCCCTCAACATACGGCACGGAGTTGGCGCTTAGCCCCGCGACGACAAAGTCGAGCATGCGACCAGTCTAGGCCAGCTTGTCCTCCCCACACCGGCCGGGACCTGGTTGCGCTCCGGGGTCCGCCCGGTGCGCCGCCGGTGCCCGTTCGGGTGCAGCATTCGGCCATGACGAGCCATGAGGAACCGATTCGGGCGAACCCCCTGACCGCCGCCGGCAGCCGCCCAGACTCGAGCGACCGCCTCACCCTGATCGCCGGTTACCGGGTGCTCCGTCGCCTTGCCTCCAGCGAGCGAGCTGACATCTACGCCGGCGTTGCCCCCTCCTGGGCGGCTTCGGGGGAGCCGCCCAGGAGGGCGAGATGGCCGCCCCGACCAGGACTGTCGCGTTGAAAGTCTTTCGGCCGGAAGCGGACGACGCGTCGATCGAACGGGAGATCCGAGCCCTGACCGAGACCAGCCCGGGGCGCCTCGCGGGGCTCCTGGACGTGGCGACTCTCCCGGGCGGCCGAATGTGCCTCGTACTCGAATTACTGACCGGCGGCAGCCTCGGCCGTCACCTCGCCGACGGGCGCTGGGTGGAGCCGGGAGAGGCGGTCACGATCCTGGCTCCCGTCGTGGTCGCGCTGGCGGAGCTCCAGGCGATCGGCCTCGTGCATCTCGGGCTGACCCCGGCCGTGATCCTCTTCGACTCCCGCGGTCGCCCCGTGCTGGCGGGACTCGGCGGGCTTCGGGCGTTTCCGGAACCGGGTCCTGCCCGTAGAGCGCTGACCGAGGATGCCGCGGGCTGTCTCTCCCACCTGGTGCGAATCGTGCTGGACCGGGTGGGCCCTGACCCGGAGCAGACCCATGCTGCGCGGGAACTGGCCGAATGGTTCGCCGCCGCAGCTCCGCGGGTTCCGGGCGCGACCAGGCTGGCTGACCTGGAGCGGCGCCTCTTCGCGTGGAGCGACGCCGGACCGGTGTGTCTGGGGTCAGGGGCGGAACCCGGCCACGACCCGGACAGCGCGGTCACCGTCCTGCGCCTTCGAAGCGTCGCTCCGGTCACGGGGGCGTCGCCCGCCACGGCCGGTGGCGGTGGAACCGACCGGTCTTCGAGCGCGGGCTGGGGCGGTCCGTGGTTCGCCGGGCCCGTATCAGCGGTGCGGGCGGCAGCCGGCGTCGTTCTGGCGGTCCTGGGCAGGGGCGCCGGCCGTGACAACGGCGCAGGCGTCCGGCTCTGGGCCTGGCTGCGGCCCGCGCTTCGCGCCCGGCGGGGCCCGGCACTCGCCGGGGTGGTCGTCGCGGTTCTCGTGGCCGGAGTCGCCGTTTCCGGTCTCCGGCCCGCCACGGGTGCCCGTCCGGGCGAGTCGGCCCCGGGGCCCCCGGTCGTGCCCGCTGCGAGTGTGCCGGCTTCGGCGGCCGCTCTGACGCCCTCGGACCGGGTCGCGGTGAACGGAGACGACCCGGTGACCGCCGTCCAGGCGCTGCTGGGGCTGCGCGACCGGTGTCTCTCTGCGGCATCCGTTGCGTGCCTGGACGGCGCCGAACAGGCCCAGTCTTCGGCGCTGGCCGCCGACTCTCACACGGTTCACCTTGCGCAGCAGGGAGGGGCCGCGGCCGCGGCGATCGGTTTGGCATCGTGGACGCCAGTGCTCGCCTACCGAACCGGAGACGTCGCGCTGGTGACGCTGACAGCAACCGACGCACAACGAAAGCCGGCCTCGGTCCTTGTGGTCAAGGGCGAGGCCGGCTGGCGGATCAGGGAGATCTTCGACGACTAGTCAGAACCGTCGATGGGGACTAGATCCCGAGGTTGGCTTCGAAGGCTCCCGCTTCGAGACGCTGCTTCATGGTGACGAGGAAGCGTGACGCGTCAGCGCCGTCGATGATGCGGTGATCGTAGGACAGGGCCAGGAACACGGTGGAGCGGATCGCGATGGCGTCGAGCCCGTCGGTGGTGACGACGAGCGGCTTCTTGTAGACGACGCCGGTGCCCAGGATGGCGCTCTGCGGCAGGAAGACCACCGGAGTGTCGAAGAGGGCGCCGCGCGAACCGGTGTTGGTCAGGGTGAACGTACCGCCCGAGAGTTCGTCCGGCTTCAGCTTGTTGTCGCGGGTGCGCTGCGCCAGGTCGGCGATCTGGGCGGCGAATCCGGCGAGGTCCAGTTCGCCGGCGTTCCGAACGACCGGGGTAAGCAGGCCGCGCTCGGTGTCGACGGCGATGCTGATGTTCTCCTGGCTCGGGTACACAATCGTGTCGCCGTCGATCGTGGCGTTGATGATCGGGTTGGCCTGCAGCGCCTCGGCAGCAGCGAGAGCGAAGAACGGCAGGAAGGACAGCTTGTTGCCGGTCTTGGCGTGGAACTCGCCCTTGACCTTGTCCCGCAGAATCGCCACGCGGGTGACGTCGACCTCGACGACGGTGGTCAGCTGTGCCGACGACTGCATGGAGATGACGGCGCGCTCGGCGACGACCTTCCGCAGGCGGGACATCGGCTGCGTCGTGCCGCGCAGGGCGGATACTTCGACGGCCGGTGCGGCAGCGGGGACGGCGCCCGTGGTGGCACTGGCCTGAGCCAGAACGATGTCTTCCTTGCGGATGCGGCCGCCGACACCGGTGCCCTGAACGCTGGAGAGGTCGACGCCGGCCTCGTTCGCGAGCTTGCGGACGATGGGGGTGACGTAACCGGACGTTCCCGCGTGGGATCCGCGGGACGTGACGGGCTCAGCTGCCGGCGCGGCCGTCGGCGGAGCGGCAGGGGCCGCTGCCGGGGCGGCGACGGGCGACGGCGCGAACACGGGGGTCGGTGCGAACACCGGCGCTGCTGCGGGCGCTGGTACTGCTGCGGGTGCCGGTGCTTCCACGGGGGCTGGCGCTTCCACGGGTGCAGATGCTTCCACCGGTGCCGGGGCTTCGACCGGAGCAGGCTCTGCCGCGGGAGCCGGTTCTTCGACCAGGGCCGGCGCTTCGGCGACGGGGACCGCGGCAGGAGCAGCGGCGGCTGAGCCGTCTCCGATGGTGACCAGGGGCGTTCCGACCTCGACGGTCTCGTCTTCCTGGACCAGGATCGCTTCGATCACTCCGGCGATGGGGGACGGAATTTCCGTGTCCACCTTGTCGGTCGAAACTTCCAGCAGCGGCTCGTCGACTTCGACGCGGTCTCCCACGCTCTTCAGCCAGCGGGTGACCGTACCCTCTGTGACACTCTCACCGAGTGCCGGGAGGTTAACGGATTCGCTCATGCGATTGTCTCCTTCAAAGCCATTTGTCTGTAATTAGAGTTTGAGAGTCTGAATGCCGAGATTCGGCTGCTACGCGTGCAGTGGCTTGCCGGCCAGGGCCAGGAAGGCCTCGCCGAGTGCCTCGTTCTGGGTGGGGTGCGCGTGCAGGAACGGGGCGATGTCCTCCGGGTAAGCCTCCCAGTTCACTACCAGCTGACCCTCGCCGATGAGTTCGCCGACCCGGGCGCCGATCATGTGGACACCGATGATGGGGCCGTCCTTGGCCCGGACGAGCTTGATCGAACCGGCAGTGCCCAGAATCGAGCTCTTGCCGTTTCCACCCAGGTTGTACTCAACGGTGGAGATCTGGTCGGCGCCGAACTTCTCGGCCGCCTTGGCTTCCGAGTAGCCGATGGATGCAATCTCGGGGTCGCAGTAGGTGACCTTCGGGATGTTCAGGTCGTCGACGACGATCGGATTCAGTCCGGCGATTTCTTCCGCGACGAAGATGCCCTGCTGGAATCCACGGTGCGCGAGCTGCAGTCCGGGGACGATGTCGCCCACGGCGAAGACACCCGGGATGTTGGTTGCGAGGCGCTCATCGGTGAGGACGAAGCCACGATCCATGGCAACGCCGACCTCTTCGAAGCCGAGTCCGGCAGTCGCCGCGCCACGTCCGACGGCGACGAGGAGGATCTCCGCTTCGATGACGGTCCCGTTTTCCAGGGTGATGACGACGCCGTTCTCGTGCTGGGTGACGCTCTGGAACCGGACCCCGAGGGAGTACTCGATGCCGCGCTTGCGGAACGCGCGCTCCAACTGCTTGGAGATGGACTCTTCCTCGTTGGGAACCAGGTGGGGCAGCGCCTCGATGACCGTGACGTCCGCTCCGAAGGACTTCCACACACTGGCGAATTCGACGCCGATGACCCCGCCGCCGAGAATGGCGACCTTCTGGGGAACGAAGTCGAGTTCGAGCGCCTGCTCGCTGGTCATGACGCGGCCGCCGATGGCGAGTCCCGGCAGAGAGCGCGAGTAGGAGCCCGTTGCCAGGATGACGTTCTTGCCCACGATGGTGTCTGCGCCGACCTGCACGGTGTTCGGTGAGACCAGGCGGCCCTCGCCCTCGATCATGGTGATGCCGCGCGACTTGATCAGTCCCTGCAGCCCCTTGTACTTGGACGCCACGATGCCTTTGCGGAACGCGTTCACCGCGGGCATGTCGATGCCCTCGAACTGCGTCTTGACGCCGTATTTGGCGGCCTCGCGGCTGACGTCGGCCACCTCGGCCGAGTGCAGCAGCGCCTTCGTCGGGATGCAACCGACGTGCAGGCAGGTGCCCCCAAGCTTGTCCTTTTCGATCAGACCAACCGTGAGGCCCAGCTGAACGGCGCGCAATGCAGCCGCGTAACCGCCGCTTCCGCCGCCGAGAACGACAAGGTCAAAATTCTGTTCCGACACCCAGATACTCCCTTATGCATCACAACCCGATCCGCCCGACGCGAGATGACGCATCCGGGCAGGCGAAGAGTGGGCGAGCTTTCTCGCCCACTCGACTGTACTACGGGCGCGAAAAGTCCTCGGCCAGGCGCAGCAGTGTCCTGACCGAGATTCCGGTCGGGCCGGCATTCGTGAAGCCCCACGCGCTGCCGGTGTTGTGTGCCGGTCCCGCGATGTCCAGGTGCGCCCACGGGATCGTCTCCGCGGATTCGCCCACTCCGCGGGTGCCGATGAATTCCTGGAGGAAGACTCCGGCCAGGAGCATTCCGCCGTGGCTGCTGCCGATCTTGGCGTTGGCGATGTCTGCGACGTCGGAATTCAGAGTGGCGCGCAGCTCCTCGGGGAGCGGCATCGGCCATATCAGTTCGCCGACCGACTTGCCGGCGGCGAGCACGCGCTCGACGAGCGCGTCCTGCCCCATGGCGGCGTAGTACCGCGTGCCGAGGGCGACGAGGGCGGCGCCGGTCAGGGTCGCGACGTCCACGATCGCGTCCGGGCCTTCTTCTCCGGCCGCGACGAGGCCGTCGGCGAGGACCAGGCGGCCCTCGGCATCCGTGTTCAGTACCTCGACCGTGCGTCCACCGCGGATGCGCAGAACGTCGTTGGGGCGAATGGCCGACCCGGAAGGCATGTTCTCGGCGATGCAGAGCCAGGCGGTGATGCGCAGGCCCAGGCCGAGCCGGGCCGCAGCCAGAGTCACGGCGAGCACTGTGGCCGCGCCCGTCATGTCGTACTTCATGCCCACCATCGACGCCGGCGGCTTCAGGGAGAGTCCGCCGGTGTCGAACGTGATGCCCTTGCCGACGAGCGCCAGGTGCTGCGTGGCGCCTTCCGGTGAGTAGCTGACCTTGACGAGCCGGGGCGGTCGGGTTGATCCCTGGCCGACGCCGGCGATCCCGCCGAAACCGTCGGCGGCCAGTTGTTCCTCGTCCCACACGCGCACGGTGACCGGGAGGCCCGTTGCCGCCTCGACCGCGAGGCGAGCGAGCGAGTCCGGATACAGGTCTGACGGGGGCATGTTGACCAGGTCCTTGACCAGGCCGACGGCCTCGGTGATCGCGTCCACGCGGTCGACCGCGCCGTCCGCGCCGACGCCGGTGTGCACCGTGATCTCCTGAGCCGGCAGCTTCGTGGCCGCCAGCGAATTCTGACGGTAGGCGGTGAACGAATACGAACCGAGCGCTGCGCCCTCGAGTACAGCCTCGGCCCCCTCCGCCGTCAGGGTCGGGAAGGCGAATGCGACGGAGGCAACGCCGGTGAGCTGGCGAACCGCGGATCCCGCGGCATGGCGCAGGGCGTCCGCGGTGGCTTCCGTGCCGATGCCGACAATGGCGATACTGCGGGCTTTGCCGATCGATGCAGGCAGGCGGACAACCTGGTCGCGGGCGCCGGTGATGTCGAGGCTGGAAAGAATCTCCGCGAGGCCGGCGAAGGCCGGGTCGGCGTAGAGCGTTGCGGTGTCGCCCGATTGGAGCGCCCCGACGATGAGGACGTCGGCATCCGACTCGATGGCGGGTGCTGGGGACAGGGTAAGACGGGGAGCAGTCATCTTCCGATGGTACGCGGATCGTCCGCCGCGGCCGTGTTCGCTCTGGGCATCACGGCCCGAGCGTCGATTCCTCCCCGCCTCCGTTTCTGACGTTTAGAGTTAACGACATGCGTGATCCTGGTGACCTCTACGAGCTGACCGCGGACGCCGAGAACGTCCCGGAGGGGCTCCACCTCGTCGCGGGTCTGACGGGGTTCGCGGATGCCGGGGGAGCGGTGTCCCAGTTCACGGAGTACCTGCTCGGAACGCTAGAGCACACCGTCATCGCCATCTTCCACCCTGACCTCCTTCTGGACTACCGGGCCCGCCGCCCGATCATCTACTTCGATCAGGACCACCTCACCGGCTACCAGCCGCCGGCTCTCCGGCTCTACCTGGCCCGGGACGAGATCGGCCAGCCCTTCCTGCTCCTTGCCGGGTACGAACCCGACTTCCGCTGGGACCAGTTCACCGCCGCGGTACTTCAGCTGGTGCGTCGATTCACGGTGGCCTCGACCACCTGGGTGCACGCCATCCCGATGCCCGTGCCGCACACGCGTCCGATCAGAGTCACGGTCAGCGGCAACCGCTCCGACCTGATCGAGAGCATGTCGGTGTGGCGCCCGCACACGCAGGTCCCCGCGAACGCCCTGCACCTGGTCGAGTTCCGGCTCCAGGAAAGTGGCGCGACCGTCGTCGGTTTCGTTCTCCTGGTGCCCCACTATCTCGCGGACACCGAGTTCCCCGCGGCCGCACTGTCCGCACTCGAGAGCACGAGCGCGTCGACGGGTTTGATCTTCCCGACCGATCAGGTGCGCGAGCAGAATCGCGATTTCGTGGCCCGGATCGACGAGCAGGTTCACGACAACCCCGAGCTGGCCAAGCTGGTCGGCACACTCGAAGAACGCTATGACGCTTATATGGAGGGCAGCACGCTGCGTTCGCCCCTGACGGACGAGTCCGGCGAGCTCCCGAGCGCCGACGAAATCGCGGCGGAATTGGAGAATTTCCTCGCTACCCGCCGCGGCAGGGACGACGGCACACTCGCCTGACCCGACGGCGTAGGCTTCTGTCCGTCGGAGCTCGAGGAGGCCGGACCGTGCGGGAGCAGCCCCGAGCGCGGGTAAGTTAGGGGCAATGAACTCGCGTCGGTCTTGGTTGGTCTTCTCCGTCGGATCGTTCGCCTATCTCTCAGCTGTCCTCCAGCGATCGTCTCTCGGGATTGCCGGCGTCGCGGCGACCGACCGTTTCGGCGGTTCGGCTGCGCTCCTGTCCAGCCTCGCCGTGGTCCAGCTCGTGGTCTACGCGGCCGCCCAGATTCCGGTGGGTGTCCTGATCGACCGCTACGGGCCGCGGGTGCTCGTGCTGACGGGGACCTCTCTGATGGCCGCCGGACAGGTCACGCTCGCGCTCGCCCCGAGCATCTCGATCGCCGTGGTCGGCCGCATCCTTGTCGGCGCTGGGGACGCCATGATCTTCATCTCCATGATCCGGCTGATCTCATCCTGGTTCACCGGTCGCAGCGTTCCGCAGCTTTCCCAGTGGCTGGGAAACATCGGTCAGCTCGGACAGGTGCTCTCGGCAGTCCCGCTCGCCTGGGTGCTGCACATCTGGGGGTGGACACCCGCATTCCTCTCGGCCGCATCCGTCGCTCTGGTTGCCCTGGTCGTCGGCATCGTGGTGATTCGGGACCAGCCGGCCGGCACGTCCGACCGGTTGAGGCCCACCAGCCTCGGTGAGGCACTGGCCCAGCTCAAACACAGCTTCAAGCGGCCGGGAACCCAACTGGGTTTCTGGTCGCACTACGTCACCCAGTCCGCCGGCACGGTCTTCACACTGCTCTGGGGCTTCCCATTCATGGTCTACGGGCTCGGTTACGACCCGTCCCTCGCCGCCGCGATGCTGATGGTCCTGGTCGGTGCGGGAATGGTGTTCGGTCCGGTCCTCGGAATCCTCACGGCGCGGTACCCGCTGCGCCGTAGCAACATCGTGCTCGGCATCGTCACGGTCATGGCGGTTGCCTGGGCTGCCGTGCTGCTTTGGCCGGGGCAGCCGCCATTCTGGCTGATCGTGCTGTTGCTGGTGGCCCTGGGCGTCGGAGGGCCGGGTTCGCTGATCGGCTTCGACTTCGCCCGGACCTTCAATCCCCAGCGCAGCCACGGCTCGGCGAACGGGGTGGTCAACGTGGGCGGGTTCACGGCCAGCTTCGTCATGGTCTACCTGGTCGGGCTGCTGCTGGACCTTCAGGACTCCTGGCGCGTTTCCGGGGGAGCGGCGAGTGATCTCTACTCACTCGATTCCTTCCGTCTCGCTTTTTCCGTGCAGTTTCTGGTCGTGGGGATCGGGGTTGTCTTCCTCCTGCGGACCAGGACACGCACCCGTAGCCAGCTGTCGCGCGAAGAGGGGATCGAGGTGGCTCCGCTCTGGGTTGGACTGGCTCGTGCATGGCGCCGACGACGGCGACCTGAATAGGCGCGGCTGGCTTGCCGCATACACAAAGCATGCAATAATTGTCAATAGGGCCCTTTCTGGTCCGGGGAACAGCGACATGAGTGTCAATGTAAATCTCCCGGGACTTGACATGGGTCCAAGTACTGCCCAAAATCCACACTGCCCCCGGTGCCCGTTCTGCCCGATCGACCCGGCTGAACCAGACCAGGCAGCGCCGCAGGTGTCCGCGCCACGGCATGAGAGGTGTTCGAATGGCAACCCGCAAGAAAAACGAGCCAGGCGACGAGTCCCCCGTGAGCACGCCGGCAGAGGCCCAGGCTGAAGTCGGCCAGACCCCGGAAACCGGTGCCGCACAGGCTGTTGCGAAGAAGCCGCTGACCAAGGCTGCCGCCGCCAAGCTGGCAAAAGCTGAAGCAGCAGCGGCCGCCGGAGAAGAAAAGCCAGCTCCGCGCAAGCGGGCCGCCAGCACGAAGGCCAAGGCAAAGCCGGCGGCCGACGAGCACGACGAGCACGCCCCCGGCGATGACACGGATGCCGACGACGATTCAGACGACGCCGCGAAGAAGCGTGCCGCATCCGCCGAGGCCCTGCCCAGCGGCGCCCTCGTCCTTTCCCTCGTGGATGATGACGATGAGGTCCCGGTTTACTCCAGCGCGATCACCGGAGCCACCGCCGACCCCGTCAAGGACTACCTGAAGCAGATCGGCAAGGTCGCGCTCCTGAACGCGGCCGAGGAAGTCGAACTGGCCATGCGGATCGAAGCCGGCCTCTTCGCCGAGGACAAGATGGCGCAGATGACCGACGCGGAGAAGAAGAGTGCCCTCGGGCGTGAGCTGCTCTGGGTGGCCAAAGACGGTGCCCGGGCCAAGAGCCACCTGCTGGGCGCCAACCTCCGCCTCGTCGTGTCGCTGGCCAAGCGGTACACCGGTCGCGGTATGCAGTTCCTGGACCTGATCCAGGAGGGCAACCTGGGCCTCATCCGCGCGGTCGAGAAGTTCGACTACACCAAGGGCTTCAAGTTCTCCACCTACGCCACCTGGTGGATCCGCCAGGCGATCACTCGCGCCATGGCCGACCAGGCCCGTACCATCCGCATTCCCGTGCACATGGTCGAAGTCATCAACAAGCTCGCCCGGGTCCAGCGCCAGATGCTTCAGGACCTCGGTCGGGAGCCCACGCCGGAAGAGCTCAGCCGCGAGCTCGATATGACGCCGGAAAAGGTCGTCGAGGTGCAGAAGTACGGTCGCGAGCCGATCTCACTGCATACCCCGCTCGGCGAGGATGGCGACAGCGAATTCGGCGACCTGATCGAGGACACCGAAGCGGTCGTTCCGGCGGACGCCGTCGGGTTCACCATGCTGCAGAAGCAACTGGAAAGCCTGCTCGATTCCCTCTCCGAGCGTGAAGCCGGCGTCATCCGGATGCGCTTCGGGCTCGGCGACGGGATGCCGAAGACGCTCGACCAGATCGGCGACACGTTCGGCGTGACGCGTGAGCGCATCCGCCAGATCGAGTCCAAGACGATGGCGAAACTGCGCCACCCCTCGCGGTCCCAGTCGCTACGCGACTACCTCGAATAGGAACCCCGGTGCTCTATGCACCGGCGATCCTGCTCGGGCGGGTCGTGCGGATACTCGCCCGTTGGCGTAAACCCGGCGGGGGATCAGCGGTCCCCGGCCTCGTGGTCAACCGGGTCGCCCCCGGGTTCCTGCCGCGGACGCTGAACAGCTTTCCCGGTGGGCTGATCATCGTCACCGGGTCGAGTGGCAAGTCGACCACGACGAAAATGCTGGTCGCGGCCCTGCGCGCGCACGGCACCGACGTCTTCACGAACCAGTCCACCGCCAATATCAGCCAGGGGCTCACGTCCGCTCTCCTCGAGCGGGTGAATCTGAACGGTAGGATCGCCGCGGACATGGCCGTGCTCGAAATGGATGAGGGCCACGGCGCCCTGATCTCCGGGTCTCTCGCTCCGCGCGTGGTCGCCCTGACCAACGTGATGGTGGACCAGATCGACCGATTCCACGATTCCGACATGGTCGCGGCGATGCTCGCGAAAATCGCGGCCCGCGCCACCGGGACGGTCGTTGTCAACGCCGACGACGGGTACCTCGCCGATCTCGCCGCGGGACTCGGCGCCGGAGTGTCGGTTGCCCGGTACGGAGTGTCCGCAGAGGTGCTGGCGGCCAACCCGCGCGGGCTTGGCTACAGCGCCACCGCTCACGACCGGCTCCCCGCGGAGTCCGGAATGCTCCTGACCCACATCGACGGCCGCAACGCCACCATCGCGATCGCCGGGCAGGACTACCCCGTCGGGTTGCCCTCACGGGGGACGCACTACGCCGTGGATGCCCTGACTGCTCTCGCCACCGCCCGGGCAGCCCTGGGCGATCGATTCGACCCCCGGGTGGCCGCCGAGGCAATCTCGACGATTCCGCCCGTCTTCGGCCGCGGCGAGATTGTCACCGTTCGCGGCCAACAGGTGGAATTCGTCCTCGTGCAGAATCCGGCCAGCTTCCAGCTCAACGTGGACAGCCTGGAACCCGGGACAGAGCAGATCCTGATCGCCATCGGCTCCGACGTGCGCGATCCGTCCTACTTCTGGCCCGTGAACACATCGGTACTCGGCCGCGTCCTCATCGCCTCCGGATCCAAAGCGCAGGACATCGCACTGCAGCTCGCCTATGACGACGTGATCGTCGAGCGGGTCGAGCCGGACCTGGGCCAGGCGCTCGATGACTTCCTGGCGCTGCCGAAACCGGCTGCCGGACTGAAAACGATCATCTTCTCCGCGGACTCGATGCGCCGAACCCGGGCCCACCTCGGGCTCGCCAGCAACAAGGAGGGCCAGGAGTGACGACGGCACTGACGATCGTGTCCCTGTTGCCCGAGCTACTGGGCACGAACGGCGACGCGGCCAACGCCCGCGTTCTTGCCCAGCGCAGCCGGTGGGCCGGCATCGATGCGCACGTCGTGGACGTACGCACGGTCGACGACCTGCCCGAGCGGGCCGATGCCGTGGTGATCGGCTCCGGTTCGGATTCCGACCTCGTCACCGCCCGAGACATCCTGGCGACGATGACCGGGCACCTGCGCACCTGGACGACCGAGGGCGTTCCGGTTCTGGCTGTCGGCACCGGGTGGGAACTGCTGAGCTGGGGAATCGAGCTCGCGGACGGCTCAGTGATCGAAGGACTGGGCATCGTGGCCGGGCGCGCCGTGCCGTTGGCCGCCCGGGCCACGGATGACGTCATCGTCGCCACGAAGCACGGTCGGCTGGTGGGGTTCGAGAATCACGCTCGCGGGTATGTCGGCGCGGAGGCGTCGCCTCTGGGCCGGGTCGAGTCGGGCACCGGAAACGGTGGAGGACTCGAGGGGCTCGTCATGGGCAACCTGGTCGGGACCCACCTGCACGGTCCCGTGCTTGCACGCAATCCCGGCCTGGCCGATCACCTGCTGCGCTCCGCGCTGGCCCGCCTCGGCCGCGCCTATACGCCCGGCGCGCACACGGTGGCGGTAGACGAGATAGCGCGGGCCGCGCGCAACCCGATCGCGGTGCGCCTGGGGCTCACGGCGGAGTAAAAAGCTACGGCGCAGGAGCATCCGTGATGCTCCTGCGCCGTAGCTTTGTTTCGTCGTGCGTTCGCTCTAGGAGCGTTGGTCCTCTAGGAGCCGACTCGACTCGTCGTGCCAACTCTCGGCAATGGCTGCGAGCTTCTCCTGGTGCTTACGGCCGTGGTGAGCGCAGAACAACAATTCGCTGTTGTTGACTACGACCCGGATGTAGGCCTGGGCTCCACAAGCGTCGCAGCGGTCCGCTGCGGTGAGCTGGTGGGGAGCCTTCTCTTGGCCGACTGCACCATTTTCGGTGGCGATCTGAGACATGGTTTCCTCCTCCAGACTGATACCAAGCGATACCAATGTTTGCTGTTCTTAATGTAAACACGCTCCTGCCCGGTAATCGAGCCCGGAGGACGCTATTTCGCTCACCGCGTAGCCCGCCTCCGAGGAGTGTTGATGAAAGGCCGAGGGGCCACAGTCGGTATTCTTGGAAGTTGTGAGCTCTTCTGACTATTCCGCGCGCCATCTGTCTGTCCTCGAGGGGCTGGAAGCGGTCCGCAAGCGTCCCGGCATGTACATCGGTTCCACCGACTCGCGGGGGCTCATGCACTGCCTCTGGGAGATCATCGACAACTCCGTCGATGAGGCCCTCGGCGGCTACGGCAGCGGGATCGACATCGTTCTGCACGCCGACGAGAGCGTGGAGGTCCGCGACACGGCACGAGGAATCCCCGTGGACATCGAACCCAAAACGGGTCTGACCGGGGTCGAGGTCGTTTTCACGAAATTGCATGCCGGTGGCAAATTCGGCAGCGGATCCTACGCCGCGTCCGGCGGGTTGCACGGCGTGGGCGCATCCGTCGTGAACGCCCTGTCGGAGCGCCTCGACGTCGAGGTCGACCGTGACGGGAAGACATGGGCCATGTCCTTCCACCGCGGCGAACCGGGCATCTTCGCCGACACGGGGGAGAAGAGTCCGGATGCTCCGTTCACCCCATTCGAGAACCAGAGCGAACTCCGAGTCATCGGCAAGGTCAAACGCGGCGTGACCGGCACCCGGGTCCGGTACTGGGCCGACCGGCAGATCTTCACGAAGGGTGCGGCCTTCCAAACCGAGGAGCTGCTCGAACGGGCCAGGCAGACGGCGTTCCTCGTGCCCGGGCTGGGCATCGACATCGCCGACCAGCGCACCGCAGACCACGTGTTCGAATCATTCAAATTCGACGGCGGCATTTCCGAGTTCGTCGACCACCTCGCGACGGATTCCCCGATCACCGACACCTGGCGCCTGACCGGACAGGGCAGCTTCTCCGAGACCGTCCCCGTTCTGACGGACAAGGGAGCGATGGTTCCCACGGAGCTGGTGCGGGACTGCACCGTGGACATCGCCCTCCGGTGGGGGACCGGGTACGACACCGTCGTGCGCAGTTTCGTGAACATCATCGCCACCCCGAAGGGTGGGACGCACCTGGCCGGCTTCGACGCCGGCCTGCTAAAGTTCCTGCGCGCCCAGGTCGAATTGAATGCGCGCCGCCTCAAGATGGGCTCGGACAAGCTCGAGAAAGACGACGTGATGGCCGGCCTCACCGCGGTTCTGACGGTGCGACTGCCGGAGCCGCAGTTCGAAGGCCAGACGAAAGAAGTGCTCGGCACCCCAGCCGTGCGGGCCATCGTGGCGAACGTCGTCGCCAAGGCAATGAACGAGCGTTTCGTGTCCACCAAACGCGACGACAAGACCCAGGCTGCGGTCGTGCTCGACAAGATCGTGGCCGAGATGAAGTCACGCATCTCCGCGCGGGCGCACAAGGAGACCCAGCGGCGCAAGAACGCGCTGGAGAGTTCTTCGCTTCCGGCGAAGCTGGTTGATTGTCGCAGCAACGACGTGTCCACCAGCGAACTGTTCATCGTTGAAGGTGATTCCGCGCTGGGCACGGCGAAGCTGGCCAGGGACAGTGAGCACCAGGCCCTCCTGCCCATCCGCGGCAAAATCCTGAACGTGCAAAAGGCCTCCGTGTCCGACATGCTCTCCAACGTGGAGTGCGCATCCATCATCCAGGTGATCGGAGCCGGCTCCGGCCGGAGCTTCGACCTGTCTGCTGCCCGGTACGGCAAGGTCATCATCATGAGCGATGCGGATGTCGATGGCGCTCACATTCGAACGCTGCTGCTCACCCTGTTCTTCCGCTACATGCGGCCCATGATCACCGAGGGTCGGGTGTTCGCGGCGGTTCCTCCGCTGCACCGGGTCGTGGTCATGAACCCGGGCACCAAGCCCAACGAGACCATCTACACCTACTCGGAGCAGGAGCTCCAGGGTGTCCTTGCCGGCCTGAAGAAGAGCGGCAAGCGGTATCAGGACCCGATCCAGCGCTATAAGGGACTGGGCGAGATGGACGCCGACCAGCTTGCCACGACGACCATGGAGCGCTCGCACCGCACGCTGCGCCGGGTGAGGGTCGCGGATGCCGAAATGGCCGGGAACGTCTTCGAGCTGCTGATGGGCAACGACGTGGCCCCACGCAAGGAGTTCATCATTGAGAGCTCCGACAAGCTCAGTCGCGACCGCATCGACGTCTGACCCGGTCGGCTGACGGCTGGCGGGCAACGCCGAGCGGGGGGTCAGGCGTCCTTCAGCTGGAAGGCCGTGCTCGGCAGATCTCGTTCGCCGCCGATGATGGCGTCGACCAGACGCTGCGCGACGGCGGCCGGCGGGTAGCCGGAGGGAAGGCGGGGTGCCGTCCCGGAAATCGGGTGCGTGGACAGGGCCGTCTCGGTATGGCCCGGTCGGGCATCAACGATCCGGATGCCGCTGCGCCGCAGTTCCCGGGCGGCGGCCTGGCCGAAGGCGGCCAAGCCGGCCTTCGAGGCGGAGTACGCGGCCAGGTTGGCGGTCGGGCTCTCGCTCACGACCCCGCTGAGGGTGAGCACGAACGGTTCGCGGCCCTGCTCGGCCGAATCGGTCAACGCCGCGCGCGCCGCTCGAAGCAGGCGGATCGGCGCCAGGGTGTTGACGGCGAACAGCTCCGCCAGCGTTTCATCGCTCACCTCCGTGGCCGGGCCGAACGCGACCACGCCGGACGCGTTCACGATACCGTCAAGGCGACCGTGCACGCCGACGGCGTCGGCGACGAGGCCGACGATCGCCGCCGGATCGGAGAGATCGGCCTCGAGCACGGTTCCGTGGATGCCGAGCGCCGCCAGTTTCGTGCGGTCGCGACCGGTCAGGATGAGACGGGCTCCGCCCGCGTTGAGCAGCCGGGCGATCTCCCGGCCGAGTCCGCCGGAGGCACCGACAACGAGAATGGCCGAATCCGAGATGAGAGTCATTCCGTCACCCTAACCCAGCATCTTCTGCGCCAGAACGGCGCGGGAGAGACCGGGGCAGGGCCGGCGCCGACAACGACCACGGCGACGACGACTCTCAGGCGATCCGGGCCCCGATCGCGCCGATCACCGAATCGAGCATGGCCCCCGACGCGTCGCGTCGTGATCCGGAATCGGGGAGGACGCGCGGAGAACCGTCGGGCCCGACCGCCCGGGCCGGGAGCGGCCCGACCCAGGCGACGGAGATCGTGTCTTCGCCCTTCAGGAACCTTTGGGAGCGCACCCCGCTCGTCGCACGCCCCTTAGCGGGGTACTCGGAGAAGTCCGAGACCTTGGCGCTTCCGGGATCCGTGCCCGGGAGAGTGTGGCTTCCGGTGGCGACCGTGGCGACGACGGCCGTGGCAATGGTCTGCGGGGACAGGCTGGTGAAGAAGACAACGTGGACATCCGCGGCCAGTTTGATGCCGGCCATTCCGCCCGCGGTTCGTCCCTGGGGCCGCACGGTGCTTGCAGGGAAGCGCAGCAGCTGTGAATCGGAGGCGATGAAGACCAGTTCGTCATCCTCCGAGCCCTGCACGGCGCCGACGACCACGTCTGTGGGCTTCAGGGCGATGATCTCGAAGTCGGGCTTGTTCGCCCAGTCATTCACCGTGACCCGCTTGACGGTTCCGAGCCGGGTTCCGAGGGCGATAGATCGATCGGAGTCGAGGGAGACCAGCGCCAGAACCGACTCGCCGCGGTTGGGCAGGGCCAGGTAGTCGCTGACCTTGACCCCGGCCGCGAGCTGGATGGACGACGCGGGCATGACGGGCAGGTCGACGGGGGAGAAGCGGATCAGCCGCCCACGACTGGTGACCGCGCCGATCTCGGTTCTGCTGGTTGTGTCCAACGTGGACAGCACGGCATCGTGTTTGCTGCGGCGCTGGGCGGGCGTGATCCGATCCGGCAGCGCTGCGTCGTCGAGCGGACGATCCACCCGGGCAATCCGGCCGGTGGCGCTCAGGTACACGCGGGTCGGGCTGTCCGTGACCTCGAGGATGGCGGCCTGGCGCTTGGCGGCGGCCCCGGCGATGCTCGGTTTCGCCTCCGTGAGCAGCGTGCGGCGCGGGGTGCCGAACCGCTCCGCCACCGAGGCCAGTTCGTCGGAGACCAGTGAGCGGATGGCCGGTTTGCTGCCCAGCAGTTTCTCCAGGGCCGTGATCTCGGCCAGCAACTGGTCGCGCTCGGCTTCCAGTTCGATCAACGAGAACCGGGTCAGCCGCCGCAGGCGCAGCTCGAGGATGTACTCGGCCTGCACCTGGCTCAGATCGAAGACGTCGATCAGCCGGGTGCGAGCCTGTTCACTGTCCTCGCTGGCGCGGATGACCTGAATGACCTCGTCGATGTCGAGAATGGCGACGAGGAGCCCCTCCACGAGGTGCAAGCGCTCTTTCCTCCGCGCCAGCCGGTAGGCGGAGCGCCGGGTGACGACCTCGATCCGGTGCCCGATGTAGACGAGCAGCAGTTCACGCAGGCCCAGGGTCTGCGGCCCGCCGTCGACGAGCGCCACGGCGTTGATGTTGAAGGAGTCCTCGAGCGGGGTGACCCGGTACAGCTGCTCGAGCACAGCCTCGGGGCTGAACCCGGTCTTGATCCCGATCACCAGGCGCAGGCCCTTGGTGCGGTCGGTGAGGTCCGTGACATCGGAGATGCCGCTCAGCTTCTTGGAGTTGACCCCGTCTTTGATCTTCTCGATCACTCGCTCGGGACCGACCAGGTAGGGGAGCTCCGTGACGACGAGCCCAGCCTTCCGTGCCGTGATGGCTTCAACGGATACGCGCGCCCGGGTCTTGAAGCTGCCGCGGCCGGTCGCGTAGGCATCCTTGATGCCGGCGAGGCCGACAATGGTTCCGCCGGTGGGGAGGTCGGGGCCGGGGACGAACTCCATCAGGTCCTCGAGGGTGGCATTGGGGTGGGCCAGCAGGTGGCGGGCGGCTCCGACGACCTCGATCAGGTTGTGCGGGGCCATGTTCGTGGCCATGCCCACGGCGATGCCGCTCGCACCGTTCACCAGCAAGTTCGGGTACGCCGCCGGCAGCACATCGGGCTGGGTGAGCTGGTTGTCGTAGTTGGGCACGAAGTCAACGACGTCCTCGTCGAGGTTCTCAGTCATGGCCAGCGCCGGCGCGGCGAGGCGGGCTTCCGTGTAGCGGGGCGCGGCCGGGCCGTCGTCCAGGGAGCCGAAGTTGCCGTGGCCGTCGATGAGCGGAACCCGCAGGGTGAATGCCTGCGCCATCCGCACCAGGGCGTCATAGATGGCCGTGTCGCCGTGCGGGTGAAGCTTTCCCATCACCTCGCCGACGACGCGGGCGGATTTGACGTGTCCGCGGTCGGGACGCAGCCCCATCTCGCTCATCTGGTACAGGATGCGGCGCTGGACGGGCTTCAGTCCGTCCCTGGCATCGGGGAGCGCCCGCGAATAGATGACCGAGTACGCGTACTCGAGGAAGGATCCCTGCATCTCGGTGGAGACATCGACGTCCTCGATGCGCTCGGTGAAGGCGGCGGGTGTGGTGCTGTCTGAGCGGCTCATTCGTGGATTCTGCTGAGGCGCGCGTTGCGGGACACGCGCTGGCGGGTAGGCGCTGGATCGATCCGGCCACGTCTATGTCAGACTTGGCGCGATGCCATCCATGCTACCGGCCCGCCAATTCAGCCCTCTGCGCCTTGCCGACGTTCTCGCAAGTTCGCTGTCATCCGTTCTGGGCCGGCCGAACCCGCTGGGCCTCGGCCCGGCCTCGAAAGCGGTCGTGGTGCTCGCTGACGGGCTCGGTGTCAGCTCGCTGCGCGCCCGGGCCGGCCATGCCCGGTTCCTGAACTCGCTGCTGACGAAGACCAGCGTGGTCGACGGTGTCTTCCCGTCGACCACCGCCGCGGGGATTGCGACCCTCACCACCGGGGTTCCGCCCGGTCAGCACGGCCTCGTGGGCTACCGGGTGTTCGACGCCGAGCGCGACCGCGTCGTCAATCAGCTCACGGGCTGGGACGCGGGAATGCAGCCCGAAATCTGGCAACGTCAACGAACCGTCTTCCAGCAGGCCACGGATGCCGGCGTGCCCGGCTTCGCAATCGGCCCCAGGCGCTACGCCGCATCGGGGTTCACCCAGGCCGTGCTGCGCGGGGCCCGCTACGTCTCCGCGGAGAGCCTTGCTGACCGATTCGCAGCGGCCCGGCACCTGCTCGACACGGAGCCGCGCGCCCTGGTCTACCTGTATGTTCCCGAGCTCGATGTGGCGGCCCATGCCCAGGGCTGGGAGTCGGCCAGGTGGCTGGCCGAGCTCGAAACGCTCGATGGCGCCCTCGCGCGCTTCGCCGGGGGGCTCCGCGCCGACGAAGGCCTTCTGGTCACGGCCGACCACGGCATCGTCGACGTCCCCTCCACCCGGCAGGTGCTCTTCGACACCGTGCCGGAGCTGGTCGCGAACGTTCGTCATATCGGGGGCGACCCGCGCTGTGTCCAGCTCTATCTCGAACCGGGGCTCGGCGGCGATTCCGCGCAGGCTCTCGCCGACGCCTGGTCCGACGTGGAGGGGGCGCGAGCGTGGGTGTTCACGAGAGAGGACGCCATCCGGGCCGGACTGTTCGGGGAGATCGCGGCGGAGGTGCGCCCCCGCATCGGGGATGTGATCGTGGCCGCGCGCAAACTCGTGGCCTACTACGATTCCCGCGAATCGAATCAGTCCGCGCGCTCGATGGTCGGCCAGCACGGATCGCTGACCGACGAGGAACTCCGCGTGCCCCTGATCAGGTCAGGGGCCTTCTCGAACTGACCGAGCGGTCAGGACGGGTACTGGCCGCGCTTGACCTGGGGCTTGGGCAGACGCATGGGGCGCAGCTGCAACGCCCGCATCGCGGCATACCAGCGGATGCGCTCCGCTTTGGCTTCGCCGAACTTGGCCTTCACCTTGCGGGTGAGTGTGAAGCCGAGGATGACCGAGTCGACCACGGCGACCAGGAAGAAGGCCCAGAGCGCGAGAATGCCATAGGTCTGCACCGACGGGTCAGGGAAGAAGGTCAGGAGGATCACGAGGAACATCACCGGGATCATGAATTCGCCCACGTTGAAGCGGGCGTCAACATAATCGCGCGCGAAGCGCTTCTGCGGGCCGCGTTCGCGAACCGGGAGGTACTTCTCGTCGCCGGCAGCCATGCCGACCCTGGCCCGGTCCCGTGTCTCGGCCGCCTTGCCCCTGGCCTGCTTGGCCGCGAGCTTACGGTCGTCCGGAACCAGCGGGCGTCGGTTCAACGCCTCTTGCTGCTTCCGGCTGGGCGTCGCCTGCCCCTTGCCGGCGGACTGGCCGGCAGCGAGGCGGGCTCGCGTCTCGTCCGGGGTCTCCATGGATGGTTGTGCGTCTGGGTTCACAGGCTTAGCCACATCAGTTCCTTGCAATCGATTGGCTTAAGATTACCTGATGACCGATATTCGAGAAACAGAGCCCGCGGCAACCTCCCCGGGCGCCTCGGCGCTTCGCACCGCCGTTGAGCGTGGCCTGCCCACGACCATCGCTGACCTGTGTGCCCTCGTCCGGATCCCCTCGGTATCCTGGGACGCTTTCGACGCTGCACAGGTAACTGCCAGCGCGAACGCCGTCGCCGCCCTCGTCCGTGACACCGGGGTCTTCGAGTCGGTCCAGGTCAAGAGGGCCGGCATCCCCGGGGGATCCGGCCTGGGACATCCGGCTGTTCTGGCCACCCGCGCAGCCCGCAACGGGCGCCCGACCGTTCTTCTGTATGCCCACCACGACGTGCAGCCTCCCGGGCAGGACGCCGACTGGGAGTCGAACCCGTTCGAGCCGACGGTGCGCGGGGACCGCCTGTACGGCCGCGGCGCCGCGGACGACAAGGCGGGCGTGCTGGCACACATCGCCGCGATTCGCGCGCTGGTTGAAGCAGAGGGGCCGGAGTTCGATCTCGGACTCGCTGTCTTCATCGAGGGCGAGGAGGAGTTCGGCAGCCGTTCGTTCGCCACCTTCCTCGAGGAGAATCGCGACTCCCTGCGCGCGGACGCGATCGTCGTCGCCGACTCGAGCAACTGGGACATCAACACGCCGGCGCTGACCACCGCGCTGCGCGGCAACGTCACCTTCCGGCTGACCGTGCGCACCCTCGACCACGCCTCCCACTCCGGCATGTTCGGGGGAGCGGTGCCGGATGCCATGATGGCCACCGTCCGCCTTCTCTCCACCCTCTACGCCGACGACGGGTCCGTGGCTGTCGCCGGACTCACCAGCCACGATGCACCCACCCCGGACTACCCGGTCGAGCAATTGCGACGGGAAACCGGTCTCAGCGCGGGCGTCGAGCCGATCGGCCACGGATCCGTGCTCAGCCGGATCTGGTCGCAGCCGGCGATCACCATCACCGGGATCGATGCTCCCTCGGTGGCCAACGCCTCAAATACGCTCTCTCCCGCCGTCTCCGTCCGGATCAGCACCCGGGTCGCCCCCGGACAGCCGGCCCAGGAGGCCCTGGTGGCGTTGGAAGCGCACCTCAGAGCCCACGCGCCGTTCGGTGCCCGTGTCGACATCGATGATGTCGACACGGGGGAGGCCTTCCTGGTCGACACCGGCGGCTGGGCCGTCACCGAGACCCGGAGCGCCATGGCCGAAGCCTGGGGAGTCGAACCGGTGGACATCGGAGTGGGCGGATCCATCCCGTTCATCGCCGATCTCGTGCGAGTCTTCCCCGAGGCCCAAATTCTCGTGACCGGCGTCGAGGACCCCGATTCACGGGCGCACAGCCCGAACGAGTCCCTTCATCTGGGCGTGCTCAAGCGGGCGATCCTCAGTGAGGCCTTCCTGCTCGGACGGCTGAATGACCGTTCAGTCGACTGAACCTGCCCGGCCGCGGAAATTTCGGGAATGCCGGGGAAGACTTATCGGTTTCCCTCGGTAGAATCTCGGTGAGAAACAACGGGAATCTGGCCCGCTGACCAGCAGCGAGAAAGCAACGAGGAGCACCATGACCGACACACTCAGCACCAGTACGGCGGCCCACGGCGTGGGTCTCAGCGCGACCGCGGCCGCGAAGGTGAGGAGCCTCCTGGCCCAGGAAGGCCGTGAGGATCTACGCCTGCGCGTTGCGGTGCAGCCCGGCGGCTGCTCGGGACTCATCTACCAGCTCTACTTCGACGAACGGGTCCTCGAAGGCGACGCCCTCGTCGACTTCGACGGCGTCGAGGTCGTCGTCGACAAGATGAGCGTGCCGTACCTGGATGGCGCGTCCATCGATTTCGAGGACACGATTCAGAAACAGGGTTTCACGATCGACAACCCGAACGCCGGTGGAAGCTGCGCCTGCGGGGACTCCTTCAGCTGATCCCCGGCCGCGGGACGGGCTCGCAAATCGTGTGACTAGAGGCGAATTTGTTACCTCTGCGGGCGCGTTCCTGCACAACCCACGCCCTCCCTCCCAGTAGGCTGGGAACCTATAAAACACTTCCAATGGAGTGTCGTCGAGTCCCACCGAAAGGTAACTGGTGCGCAAAAACCATCGTCTCCGATGGGCTGCAATTCCGATCGCAGCGTCGTTGGCCGTAGTTCTCGCGGGGTGCACTCAAGCCCAGCTTCACGGCTTCCTCCCCGGCTTCGAAGAAGGTCAGCCGGCGGTGACAAACCAGACCGAACGGATCAGTGGCCTGTGGACCACGTCCTGGATTGTGCTTATGATCGTCGGCCTCATCACCTGGGGCTTGACCATCTGGGCAGTGGTCGTCTACCGCCGCCGCAAGGGCCAGACCGGTCTCCCCGTGCAGCTGCGCTACAACATGCCGATCGAGATCTTCTACACGGTCGTTCCCTTGATCCTGGTGGTCGGTTTCTTCGCCTTCACCGCGCGGGACCAGGCTGCGATCGAGGCTCGCTTCGATGCCCCGGACATCAAGGTTGAGGTCATCGGTAAGCAGTGGGCATGGGACTTCAACTACGTGAATGAAGACGTCTTCACGACCGGTGTGCAGGGACAGCCTGACCTCGAGGGGGCCAAGGGGGCCCTGGTCGAATCGGAGATCCCCACGCTCGTCCTTCCCGTCGGCCAGAAGATCGAACTCGCGCTCGAATCCCGCGACGTCATCCACTCCTTCTGGGTCGTTGACTTCCTGTACAAGAAGGACATGATCCCAGGCAAGACCAACTACATGTCGGTCATCCCGGAACGAATCGGTACCTACTCGGGCAAGTGCGCCGAACTCTGCGGAGAGTACCACTCGTTGATGCTGTTCAAGGTCGAAGTCGTCTCCCAGGCCGACTACGCCACCTACATCGACTCTCTCCGTGCTGCAGGAAACGAGGGCCAGGTCGATAATGACTACAAGCGCAACTCGAATCTTCCGGGCACATCCGCCCCGACGGCTCAGGAGGGCAACTAAGCCATGAGTACAACCACTGCTCCCACAACGCCGGCCGCCACTCGTCGCCCCACGGGAGTCGAGCGCAAGGGCAACGTCCTGGTCAGATGGATCACGTCCACCGACCACAAGGTCATCGGGTACATGTACCTGATCACCTCCTTCGTCTACTTTTGTCTGGCCGGCGTCATGGCCCTCGTCATCCGCGCGCAGCTCTTCGCGCCCGGTCTCGAGGTCGTTCAGACCAAGGAACAGTACAACCAGCTCTTCACCATGCACGGCACGATCATGTTGCTCATGTTCGCGACACCGCTCTTCTTCGGCTTCGCGAACTCGCTGATGCCGCTTCAGATCGGCGCTCCGGACGTGGCGTTCCCTCGTTTGAACGCATTCTCCTTCTGGGCGTTCTTCTTCGGCAGCCTCGTTGCCGTCGGCGGATTCCTCACCCCGCAGGGGGCGGCGTCCTTCGGCTGGTTCGCGTACCAGCCGCTCGCCAGCACGACCTTCTCACCGGGTGTCGGCGGAAACCTCTGGATGGTCGGTCTCGGCCTCAGCGGGTTCGGAACCATCCTCGGCGCCGTGAACTTCATCACCACGATCATCACCATGCGTGCGCCCGGAATGACCATGTTCCGAATGCCCATCTTCACCTGGAACACGCTGGTCACCTCGATCCTGGTCCTGATGGCGTTCCCGGTTCTCGCTGCCGCCCTTCTGGCTGCCGCGTCCGACCGCATCTTCCTGTCGCACATCTACGACCCGGCCAACGGCGGTGCCATCCTGTGGCAGCACCTGTTCTGGTTCTTCGGGCACCCCGAGGTGTACATCATCGCGCTGCCGTTCTTCGGCATCGTTTCGGAGGTCTTCCCGGTCTTCAGCCGCAAACCGATCTTCGGGTACAAGACGTTGATCTACGCGACCATTTCCATCGCCGCGCTGTCCGTCGCCGTCTGGGCCCACCACATGTACGTCACAGGCTCTGTGCTGCTGCCGTTCTTCTCTCTGATGACGATGCTGATCGCCGTCCCGACCGGGGTGAAGATCTTCAACTGGATCGGCACGATGTGGCGCGGATCACTGACCTTCGAGACCCCGATGCTCTGGGCGCTCGGCTTCCTGGTCACCTTCACCTTCGGTGGCCTCACCGGAGTGATCCTGGCATCGCCCCCGCTCGACTTCCACGTCTCGGACACCTACTTCGTCGTCGCCCACTTCCACTACGTCATCTTCGGCACCGTGGTCTTCGCGATGTTCAGCGGGTTCTACTTCTGGTGGCCCAAATGGACCGGCAAGATGCTCAACGAGAGCCTCGGCAAGTGGCACTTCTGGTTCCTGTTCATCGGTTTCCACACCACGTTCCTGGTGCAGCACTGGCTCGGAGTCGTCGGAATGCCGCGTCGCTACGCGTCGTACTCGCCTGAGGACGGTTTCACCTGGATGAACCAGGTGTCGACGATCGGGTCGGTCATTCTCGCCGTGTCGATGATTCCGTTCTTCCTGAACGTGTACATCACCGCTCGCAAGGCGCCGCTCGTCACGGTCAACGACCCGTGGGGCTACGGTGCGTCGCTCGAGTGGGCCACGTCCTGCCCGCCGCCGCGTCACAACTTCACCTCGATTCCGCGCATCCGTTCCGAGCGTCCGGCGTTCGACCTGAACCACCCTGAGGTCGCGATGCCCGTCGGAATCGGCCCCGGCAAGGATGCTCCGGACTCGCCCACGTATGACGCGATATCGAAGAAGGTCAAGTAATGAGAGCCAACGTCAACCTGCTGTGGATTCTCACGGGGTTCTTCGTCGTCGTTGCGACCGCGTACACGGTCTGGGGTCTCATTGACCCGAGTCAAGGGCGAGTGGAGTGGGCCGGAACCTTCGTCCTGAGCCTCTGCGCAGTGTTCGTCGCGTTCGTCGCGTTCTATCTCAGCCGAGTGCATGGCGCCCAGGGCGGCGAGCTTCCCGAGGACCGTCTCGACGCGAACATCGATGACGGCGACCCAGAGGTTGGTTTCTACAGCCCCTGGAGCTGGTGGCCGATCCTGCTCGCAGGTAGCGCCGCGCTGCTTTTCATGGGACTCGCCGTCGGGGTCTGGATCTCGATCATCGCCCTCGGCATCGGCATCATCTGCCTGGTCGGTTGGGTCTACGAGTACTACCGCGGGAACTTCGCGCGTTGATCTTATTCACGGGTTCCCACACGGGGATTCGGCGGCGTCCGGGACACTGTCCCGGACGCCGTTTTTGCGTTTTCCCGAGACGGCATCCGCGCCGGGTTCGCCACTTCCGGTCGACTTCGCCCCGCACACCTGCCGAACTCGACCGGAACAGGCGAGCTCGGTGGTGGCGCGCCAGCAACATTCGGGCCTCGGCGCCTGGCGCTGACTGCGGCAGACCGGTGGGCGCTGCACGCGCGGCGCTCATCGCGACGGGTAAGCCAGCCGCCGGAAGCTCAACAGGTGGAACGCGGCGGTCACCGTCTGCACGGCGCTGAGCTGGTCCGTTAGAGCGCCTGCATCGGTGTGGTGGGCAGAGGGCCCCATGCCGATTAGAGCTGCGATCTGGATCGGCTCCAGGCTGAGCGTCGAGCACAGGTCTTCTGCGGCCTCCAGTCGGAAGAAGGGAGCCAGAGTCTCGACGAGGTGGGCGACCTTGTTGGACGGCACGTCCAGGGCCAGCCCGGCCTGCCGGAGCTCACGCAGGTGGCGCTCCTGCGGCACGACGACGGCCAACAGGCCGTCATCCGTGAGGATTCGATGGAACTCGGGAGGATTACGGGGGGCAAAGACGTTGAGGAGCACGTCGGCTGCCCCGTCCCGCACCGGCAGGGGAGACCAGACATCCGCTACCAACCCGTCAACGCCGCTCTGACCGGCGACCGTGCGCCCCACGGCGGAGGGGGAGAGATCCATGCCCAGGACACGTATGCCGGGAACCCGGTCCAGAATGCCCCTCAGGTAGTAGCCGGTGCCGCAACCGATGTCGAGGAGACGGCCGGGGTGCTCTGCCGCGACCCGGTCCGCGATTCGGTCACGGAGTGGGTCGTACCATCCCGTGCCCAGGAACAGGTCCCGGGCATCGACCATCGCGATGCTGTCGCCGATCAATCGTCGTGCCTGGCCGGCGAGGGAAACGAATCCGCGCTTGTTCACGTCGAAGGAATGGCCGGCGTCACACTTCAGGACGAGGGCACCGCCCGGATGAAGGGGGAGAGAACAGTTCGGGCACCGAAGCCACTCCGACAGGGTCTGGAGGGACATCGATGCCCGTTCTGTTGTTGTGATGGAGGGCCTAGTGGTGATCCCCGTGTGCCTGCTCGAGTTCTGTATTGTTCACCGGTGCAATCCGGTCCTCGAAGAACCAGCGAGACAGTCCGGCGCGCGCCTTCTGCCCAACGGTGATCTTGCCATCGGCGTTCGGGCGGATCATCAGGGGCTTGTAGTCGTTGTAGCTGACCAGTTTCCAGCGATCGTACTCGTCGACGGGCTGGTGCACCTCGATGTACTCGCCGCCGGGCAGGCGTACGATGCGACCCGACTCGTAGCCGTGCAGGACGATCTCCCGGTCCTTCTTCTGCAGGGCAAGGCAGATGCGCTTGGCCACGAAGAAGGCGATGAACGGTCCGACCAGGACGAGGAACTGCATCGTGTGGATGACACCCTCCATCGTCACCGAGAAGTGCGTGGCGATGATGTCGGAGGATGCGGTTGCCCACAGGGCGGCGTAGAAGGTCACGCCGGCCGCGCCGATGGCGGTGCGGGTCGGGGCATTCCGAGGGCGGTCCAGGATGTGGTGCTCACGCTTGTCGCCGGTCACCCACGCTTCGATGAAGGGGTAGATCAGTACGACGAGGATGAACAGGCCGAGGCTGATCAGCGGGATCAGGATGTTGAACGACCAGGTGCGGTCGAGCCAGACGAACTCGAGTCCCGGCGGAATCAGGCGCAGGGCGCCGTCAGCGAATCCGATGTACCAGTCAGGCTGCGTTCCGGCGGAGACGGGGGAGGGGTCGTACGGGCCGTAGTTCCAGATCGGGTTGATCGTGAACAGCGACGCCATCAGCATGACCACGCCGAAGACGATGAAGAAGAATCCGCCGGCCTTCGCTGCGTAGACCGGAAGTACCGGGTAACCGACCACGTTCTGGTTGGTGCGGCCCGCTCCGGGGTACTGCGTGTGCTTGTGGACGACCACGAACAGGAGGTGCATCGCGATCAAGGCAACGATGATGGCCGGCAGTAGCAGAATATGCAGCGAGTAGAGACGCCCGACAATCTGTTCGCCGGGGAACTCGCCACCGAAGAGAAGGAACGAGATCCAGGTGCCGATCAGGGGGATTCCCTTGACCATTCCGTCGATGATGCGCAGACCGTTGCCGGAGAGAAGGTCGTCGGGGAGGGAATAGCCCGTGAATCCTTCCGCCATGGCCAGGATGAACAGGATGAACCCGATGATCCAGTTCAGCTCACGGGGCTTGCGGAAGGCACCCGTGAAGTAGATGCGCAGCATGTGCAGGCCAATAGCCGCCACGAAGAGCAGGGCCGCCCAGTGGTGGACCTGGCGCATGAGCAGTCCGCCACGGATGTCGAAGGAGATGTCGAGCGACGAAGCCATCGCCGCGGACATCTCAACACCCTTGAGCGGCATGAACGAACCGTCGTACTCGACCGGCGTCATGGAGGCGTGGAAGAAGAAGGTCAGGAAGGACCCGGACAACAGGATGATGACGAAGCTGTAGAGGGCCACCTCACCGAGCAGGAAGGACCAGTGGTCCGGGAAGATCTTCCGACCCAATTCCTTGACCGCCGTCGAGATGCTGGTGCGCTCGTCGATGTAGTTTGCGGCGGCGCCGGTCAGGCCGCCGGACTTCTTGGTCTCGACCAATTCAGTGGTCGTCGTTGCAGTACTCAATGCCGCTCCCAGAAGCTCGGTCCGACGGGTTCAGTGAAATCGCTCTGTGCGATGAGGTAGCCCTCTGAGTCTACCGCGATGGGCAGCTGCGGAAGCGGGCGTTTGGCCGGCCCGAAGATGACCTCACAGTGGTTGGTGACGTCGAACTGCGACTGGTGGCACGGACACAACAGGTTGTGCGTCTGCTGCTCGTACAGCGCGACGGGGCATCCGACGTGCGTGCAGATCTTGGAGTAGGCCACGATTCCGTCATACGACCAGCCCTTGCGTTCGGGCAGCTCGTTCAGGTCTTCGGGCTTGAGGCGCATCAGGAGAACGGCTGCTTTGCCCTTCTCTTCCAGTTTGCCGTGCTCGAGGTCCTGGAGGCCCTCGGGAATCACATGGAATGCGGAGCCCAGGGTGACGTCGGAAGCCTTGATCGGCGTACCGGTCGGGTCGATCGCGAGGCGGGTGCCCGCCTTCCACATGGTGTGGCTGAGAAGTGCGGACGGGTTGGTGTCCATCGGGCCGAGGCCGCGGAAGAGCACAACAGCGGGCAGCGGGAAGGCGATCAGCGCGCCGATGAGGCTGTTGCGAATGAGGCTGCGGCGTCCGATCCCGGACTCCACATTGGCCTCGTGGAAGATCTCGACGGCTCGCGTGCGGGTCTCGTCCGTTCCTCGGACGGGATGACGCTCGTCAATGCCCTCATGGTCGAACATCAGCGCCTTGCCCCAGTGCACCGCCCCGATGCCGATGGCCATCAGCGCCAGGGTGAGGCCCAGCCCGATGAACAGGTTGTTCAGGCGAACGGAACCAGGGTCTTCCGGGATGATCGGGAACACCATGTACGCCACGATGGCGAACACGCTTCCAACGATCGACAGGTAGAAGAGCGTGTAGACAGTGCGCTCGGCCTGACGTTCTGCGCTCGGGTCGAGGTCGGTGACACGTGGGCGGTGCGGAGGAAAGCCCGGGTTGGCCACGGCGTCGCGAACGACTACGGCGGTGCCTGCGGGAGCCCCCTCATGCCCGACTGTCGACGAGTCAGCAGCGGTCAGGTCCTTCCCGCTGTTATCGTCCTTGGCCATTATTCTCCTTCATCGGAAGTTCTGTGTGAGACATGTTGTATGCGTGAGCGTCGACGGTCAGTTCGACTTCGCTGTGATCCACACCGTTAGGGCGACGATCGAGCCGAGGCCGAAGATCCAGAGGAACAGGCCCTCTGATACCGGTCCGAGAGAGCCGAGTGCGAGGCCGCCGGGAGAGGGGGTCTTCTCCAGGTACTTGAGGTACGTGATGATGTCCCGCTTGCTCTCCGGGGAGATGTTCATGTCGTTGAACACGGGCATGCTCTGCGGACCGGTGACCATGGCCTCGTAGATGTGGGCCTCGGTGACACCCTTGAGGTTCGGGGCGTATTTTCCGGCCGTCAGGGCCCCACCGGCGCCGGCGACGTTGTGGCACATGGCGCAGTTGATGCGGAAGAGCTCGGCGCCGTTGGCAGCGTTACCCTCGGCGTCGAGGAGACTCGCGTCCGGCTTACCCGGTCCCGGGGCCAGGGACGCGACGTAGGCGGCGAGCGAGGCGATCTGCTCCTCCGTGAACTGCACCTTCTTCTTCTGGGCCTGCGGTCCGTTCATCTGCATGGGCATGCGACCGGTGCCGACCTGGAAGTCGACGGCTGCCGCGCCGACGCCGATCAGGCTGGGTCCGCTGCCGGAGCCCTGTGCGGCAAGTCCGTGGCAGGTTGCGCAGTTGGCGGCGAAGAGCTTCTGGCCCTCGCCGACCGTCTGCTGTGACGTGGCGTTGGTCTCGGCGCTAGCGGTGCTCGTGCTGAACGCTGCGTACGCACCGCCGGTGAAGAGGAGGCCGATCGCGATGAGAGCGACACTGGCCAGTGGACTGCGGCGCCCGGCCTTGCGGCCTCGGGGCTGCTTGGGGGTGTTAAACGTGGTCATACGTGTTGTCCACTCCGAGTTTCTATTTAAGTACGTAAATGACGAGGAAGAGACCGATCCACACAACGTCGACGAAGTGCCAGTAGTAGGACACCACGATCGCGCTGGTCGCCTCTTTGTGGCCGAAGTTCTTGACGGCAAATGCACGTCCGATGACGAGCAGGAACGCGAGGAGACCTGCGGTCACGTGGATGCCGTGGAACCCGGTGGTGAGGTAGAACGCGGAACCGTAGGCGTTGCTGGCCAGCGTCACGCCCTCGGAAACGAGGGTCGCGTACTCGAACACCTGGCCGGAAACGAAGATCGCACCCAGGGCGTAGGTGAGGAAGAACCACTCGACCATGCCCCACTGGCTCGGCTTCCAGCCCGTCGACCTGGACTGAAGACGCTCCGCCGCGAAAACACCGAACTGGCAGGTCACGGAGGACGACACCAGAATGAGCGTGTTGATCAGCGCGAACGTGAAGCCGTGCTTCGCGGTCTCGGCCTGCCACAACTCCGGCGAGGTCGATCGCAGAGTGAAGTAGATGGCAAAGAGCCCGGCGAAGAACATGACTTCGCTGCCCAACCAGACAATGGTGCCAACAGCCACGCTGTTTGGCCGGTTAACAACGGGCGCATTGACCGTATAAGAAATTGAGGGGCTCGTCACCGTTCCATTATGGCCGATTTCCGCCCCGGATATTCTCAACCGGGCATGCCTGTCGCGCTTTTGTTCGAATGACTACCGGATCGAAACAAACCGGCCCTCATCGCCGAATTCTGCATGGGGGATCCTTCTCGCTAAAATTGATTCATGCTTGAAATTCAGTCTTGGCCGAACGTCATCAGCGCGCTGCTCTCCGGTGAGGATCTAAGCGTGTCAGACGCGGCGTGGAGCATGGAACAGGTCATGCTCGGGGAGGCGACGCCGGCGCAGTTGGCCGGCTTTCTGGTGGCCTTGCGGGCCAAGGGAGAAACGGTCGATGAAATCGTCGGTTTCCGGGACGCGATCCTCGACTATGCCGTGCCCTTACCGGTGAACCCCATGGCACTGGACATCGTCGGCACGGGCGGTGACCGGTTCGGCACCGTCAACATCTCCACCATGGCGTCGATCGTGTGCGCAGGGGCGGGAGTGCCGGTGATCAAGCACGGGAATCGAGCCGCAAGCTCGGCTTCGGGCGCCTCGGACGTCTTGTCGGCGCTCGGCATCGATCTGACCATGTCCGCGGAGAAGGTGGCCGAGACGCTGGAAACGGCCGGGATCACGTTCGCATATGCGGCAGGCTTTCACCCAGGTTTCCGTCACGCTGCGGTTGCCCGCCGAGAACTGGGCATTCCGACCGTGTTCAACTATCTCGGTCCGCTCTGCAATCCGGCTCGACCGGAAGCGTCTGCGGTCGGCGTCGCCGCCCTCGACCGGGTTCCGCTCATCGTCGGCGTGTTTCAAACTCGAGGCGCGACGGCGCTCGTCTTCCGCGGGGACGACGGTCTCGATGAGCTCACCACGACGGGTCACAGCCACGTGTGGGAAGTATCGAGGGGCCTCGTGACGGAGCACGACATCGATCCGCGCGATTTGGGCCTTCGTCGGGCCAGGATGAGTGAGCTCGTGGGCGGTGATGCGGAGCACAACGCCGCCGTCGTGCACTCGATGCTGGCCGGCCAGGACGATGCGGTGCGGGAAATCGTCTTGCTGAACGCGGCAGCCGGCCTGGTGGCCTTCGATCTCGCGAACGATCCCGCACAGGCGCAGGTCAATATCCTCGACCGGTTCCGCACGAAAATGGCCGTGGCCGCGGAGTCTGTCGACTCCGGGGCGGCCACGGCCAAACTCGCCGCCTGGGTCGCGTCCAGCCAGGCCTGAACCGGGCTCTAGACGACGTCCTCGTCGACCCAGCCGAAGGTCTTGGTGACCGCCTTCTTCCAGTTGCGGAGCTGACGGCCGCGCTCTTCTTCGGACATGCTCGGCGTCCAGCGGCTGTCTTCCTGCCAGTGGGACCGGAGCTCGTCGAGGTCGCTCCAGAAGCCGACCGCCAGCCCGGCCGCGTAAGCGGCGCCGAGGGCAGTCGTCTCGGCAACGACCGGGCGCACCACCGGCACTCCGATGATATCGGCCTGGAACTGCATCAGGAGGTTGTTCGCGATCATCCCGCCGTCGACCTTCAGCTCAGCCAGGGGCACGCCGGAGTCGGCATTGACCGCATCGAGGACTTCCCTGGTCTGGAAGGCCGTGGCTTCCAGGGCCGCGCGCGCGATGTGGCCCTTGTTCACGTACCGGGTCAGTCCGACCAGTGCGCCGCGGGCATCCGCACGCCAGTACGGCGCGAACAGGCCGGAGAAGGCGGGAACGAAGTAGG
>NZ_SOGM01000030.1:0-74189 GCF_004403545.1 Cryobacterium sp. TmT2-59
AACAGGGTTTAACACCCTCCGCCTTCGATTAACAGCGTCCACGCCGGGCCAGTCCGATCTGACTAGACGTGTACCGCTACCGACAATCGATTAGGACTCACTCATCTAGAGGCGCACGAGCGGGTGGTGTCCCCGCGGGGCGGGCGGCAGTCGCTGAAAGCGATCAAGTTCGGGAACGGCCTCGCGGACAATGCGGGCGAGTCCGAGAGCAGGGTTGTCATCTTCGAGCTGGGATTCCCTGACCCCGTCCTTCAGCGTCAGCACGTCAACCCAAACGGTGGTCACTACTTCACGGATACCGAATGGCCGGAGTATCGAACGATCGGTGAGCTCGACGGACGCGGAAAATACCTGAAGGAGGAGTACCTCGGTTCGATGTCCCCGGGTGAGGCCGTTTACGCGGAGAAAATCCGTGAGGACCATCTCAGGGCTGAGGGCAACGTCTTCGCGCGCTGGGGGATTCCGGACATCCGCGAACCATGGCGGTTGCAGCGCATCCTGAGCAAGGCGGGACTCCCGCTGGTGCGGTGAGTGTGCCCGTTCCGGTCGAGAGTGACCGCCGCAGCGGTCACTCTCGACCGGAACGGGCACTTTGGACGGCCTGAGAGGTGCGGGGGAGCCCCGGAACGACGCGGAAGTGGCGACACGCCGCCCGCGACACGCCCGGGTTGCACAATGACCCGACCCTGTGGCAGACTCTTCTAGTTCAACACTTTCGACTGCCGCGCTGCTCGCGGTATCGGGATCACTGCCAGGCAGTGCATAGCTTGTGCCGTTCGCCGTAAAAAGCGCCAGGTGCACAGTTAGGCCGCGGGTAGCAGGACATAGAAGAAACCAACAGCCGGGAATGCTGGGCAAATCCATGCCTTCCCTCATGCGCGAGTGTGGAGAAGCGAGTTGGCTCGGTACTCGCCGCCTGGCGGTGGGCATCGAAATTGACAGATGAACAGTGGTGCGATAGCAGCAGTGCTACTACGGCGTCCAATGCAGCCCTCGGGATGTACGAAGCCTTGACAAGAAAGCGAGTTCGACATGGCGGGACAGAAAATCCGCATTCGACTTAAGTCGTATGACCACGAGGTCATCGACATCTCGGCGCGCAAGATCGTCGACACAGTGACCCGCGCGGGTGCGACTGTCGTCGGCCCCGTGCCGCTTCCGACCGAGAAGAACGTGGTGTGTGTCATCCGTTCCCCTCACAAGTACAAGGACAGCCGGGAGCACTTTGAAATGCGCACCCACAAGCGTCTGATCGACATCATTGACCCGACCCCGAAGGCCGTTGACTCGCTTATGCGTCTCGACCTCCCGGCGGACGTCAACATCGAGATCAAGCTCTAGGGCCCGCGATGTCTTACTCCGATACCAAGACCACCAAGGGTCTCCTCGGCAAGAAGCTCGGTATGACCCAGGTCTGGGACGAGAACAACAAGCTCGTTCCCGTCACCGTCATCGAGATCTCGCCCAACGTTGTCACCCAGATCCGCAGCAAGGACATCGACGGCTACGCCGGCGTCCAGATCGCTGCTGGGGCCATCGACCCGCGCAAGGTCAACAAGCCATCCGCCGGACACTTCGAAAAGGCCGGCGTCACGCCTCGCCGCCACCTCACCGAGCTCCGCACCGCGGATGCCGCTGACTACACCCTGGGCCAGGAACTCACCGTTGACGGTGTGTTCGCTGCCGGCACCAAGGTCGACGTCATGGGCACCAGTAAGGGTAAGGGTTTCGCCGGTGTCATGAAGCGTCACAACTTCAAGGGTGTCTCTTCCTCTCACGGTTCACACCGCAACCACCGCAAGCCCGGTTCCATCGGTGCTTCCTCGACCCCGAGCCGTGTCTTCAAGGGCATGCGCATGGCCGGTCGTATGGGTGGCGAGCGCGTCACTGTGCTGAACCTCAAGGTGCACTCGGTTGACGCCGAGAAGGGCCTCCTGCTGGTCAAGGGCGCCGTTCCCGGTGCTCGTGGCCGCCTCGTATTCGTCCGCAACGCAGTGAAGGGAGCGTAGTCCTGATGGCTACCGCACTCGACATCATCGACGGAACCGGCAAGAAGGCCGGCACCGTTGACCTGCCCGCCGAGATCTTCGACGTTCAGACCAACATTCCGCTGATCCACCAGGTCGTCGTTGCGCAGCTCGCTGCCGCACGCCAGGGCACTCACAAGACCAAGCGTCGTGGTGAGGTCTCCGGTTCCGGCCGCAAGCCGTTCAAGCAGAAGGGAACCGGTCGCGCTCGTCAGGGCTCGATCCGCGCCCCTCAGATGACCGGTGGTGGCATCGTCCACGGACCGACCCCGCGTAACTACGAACAGCGCACCCCCAAGAAGATGATCGCGGCAGCACTGCGCGGCTCACTTTCGGACCGCGCCCGTGGCGACCGCCTCCACGTCGTGACGGCGCTCTTCAGCGCCGAGACGCCCAGCACCAAGGGCGCCATCGCACTGCTCACCCAGATCGCCAGCAGCAAGCACGTGCTGGTCGTCCTGGAACGCACCGATGAAATGACGCTGCGCAGCATCCGCAACCTGCCGACGGTGCACGTTCTGCCGTGGGACCAGCTGAATGCCTATGACGTGCTCGTCAGCGACGACATTGTCTTCACCAAGGGCGCGTTCGACGCGTTCGTGGCGAGCAAGACCAAGAAGGAAGAGGTGTCCGCATAATGGCTACCCCGATCAACAAGGATCCCCGCGACGTCATCATCGCTCCGGTCGTCTCTGAGAAGAGCTATGGCCTGATCGACGAAGGCAAGTACACCTTCATCGTGGACCCGCGCTCGAACAAGACCGAAATCAAGCTCGCGATCGAAAAGATCTTCAAGGTAGAGGTCGCTTCGATCAACACCATGAACCGGATCGGCAAGACGCGTCGCACGAAGTTCGGTCAGGGTAAGCGCAAGGACACCAAGCGTGCCATCGTCACGCTCAAGTCCGGTTCCATTGACATCTTCACGGCCGTCGGCTAAGCGGCGCGGACTAGAGGAATAAGAAATGGCTATTCGTAAGTTCAAGCCCACGACTCCTGGTCGTCGCGGTTCATCTGTTGCGGACTTCGCAGAGATCACCCGTTCGACCCCGGAGAAGTCCCTGCTTCGCCCCCTTTCCAAGACCGGTGGCCGTAACAACCAGGGTCGCATCACCACCCGTCACATCGGTGGTGGCCACAAGCGTCAGTACCGTCTGATCGACTTCCGTCGTAACGACAAGGATGGCGTCAACGCCAAGGTCGCTCACATCGAGTACGACCCGAACCGTACGGCGCGCATCGCGCTCCTGCACTTCATGGACGGTTCCAAGCGCTACATCATCGCCCCGAACAAGCTGAACCAGGGCGACATCGTAGAGTCGGGCGCCGGTGCTGACATCAAGCCCGGCAACAACCTGCCGCTGAAGAACATCCCCACCGGTACCATCATCCACGCGGTCGAACTGCGTCCGGGCGGTGGCGCCAAGATGGCCCGCTCCGCCGGATCATCCGTTCGTCTCGTTGCGAAGGATGGCATCTACGCCCAGCTGCGCCTGCCGTCCGGAGAAATCCGCAACGTCGACGCTCGCTGCCGCGCCACGATCGGCGAGGTCGGCAACGCCGAACAGTCGAACATCAACTGGGGCAAGGCCGGCCGTATGCGCTGGAAAGGCGTTCGCCCGACCGTTCGTGGTGTTGCCATGAACCCGGTCGACCACCCGCACGGTGGTGGTGAGGGTAAGACGTCCGGTGGACGTCACCCCGTCAGCCCCTGGGGCCAGAAAGAAGGGCGCACCCGCCACCCGAACAAGGAAAGCGACAAGCTCATCGTTCGTCGCCGTACCGTCGGCAAGAAGCGTAAGTAGGAGTAGACGATGCCACGCAGTCTCAAGAAAGGCCCGTTCGTTGACGACCACCTGCTTCGCAAGGTTGTCAAGGCGAACGAAGCCAGCAGCAAGAACGTAATCAAGACCTGGTCGCGCCGTTCGATGATCATCCCCGACATGCTCGGGCACACCATCGCGGTTCACGACGGACGCAAGCACATCCCGGTGTTCGTCACCGAGAGCATGGTCGGGCACAAGCTCGGCGAGTTCGCGCCCACCCGCACCTTCCGTGGTCACGTGAAGGACGACAAGAAGGGCCGTCGCCGCTAACGCGGGGACGTGAAGGAGGATAAGAAATGGTGGAGTCGATCGCACGCGTGCGTCACATCCGCGTTACCCCCCAGAAGGCTCGTCGCGTTGTCAACCTGATCCGCGGCAAGCAGGCCTTCGAGGCCCTGGGAATTCTGAAGTTCGCGCCGCAGGGTGCGAGCGATCCGGTGTACAAGCTGGTTGCTTCGGCAATCGCGAACGCCCGGGTAAAGGCCGATGCAGCCAACACCTTCCTGGACGAGCAGGATCTGTTCGTCAGCCAGGCATTCGTTGATGAGGGCACCACCCTCAAGCGTTTCCAGGCCCGCGCACAGGGTCGCGCATTCCAGATCAAGAAGCGCACGAGCCACATCACGGTTGTGCTCGCCACTCCTGAGGAGGGTACGAAGTAATGGGTCAGAAAGTAAACCCCTATGGCTTCCGTCTGGGAATCACGACCGACCACGTGTCGCGTTGGTTCTCTGACAGCACGAAGCCGGGCCAGCGTTACAGCGACTTCGTCGCTGAAGACGTCAAGATCCGCCGCCTGTTGAGCACCAGCCTCGACCGCGCCGGCGTGTCCCGCATCGAGATCGAGCGCACTCGCGACCGTGTCCGCGTGGACATTCACACCGCCCGTCCGGGCATTGTGATTGGCCGTCGTGGCGCGGAGGCCGAGCGCATCCGCTCCGACCTCGAGAAGCTCACCGCCAAGCAGATCCAGCTGAACATCCTCGAGGTCAAAAACCCCGAGGTCGACGCTCAGCTCGTCGCTCAGGGCATTGCCGAGCAGCTCTCCGCTCGTGTGGCATTCCGCCGCGCGATGCGTAAGGGCCTGCAGGGTGCCCAGCGCGCCGGCGCCAAGGGTGTTCGCATCCAGGTGTCCGGTCGTCTCGGTGGCGCTGAAATGAGCCGTTCGGAGTTCTACCGCGAAGGCCGTGTGCCACTGCACACCCTGCGCGCGAACATCGACTACGGCTTCTACGAAGCCAAGACCACCTTCGGCCGCATCGGCGTGAAGGTCTGGATCTACAAGGGCGACATCACCAACAAGGAACTCGCCCGCGAGCAGGCCAACGCTAAGTCGTCCCGCCCCGAGCGACGTGACGACCGACCGCGTCGTGCGCCCCGCGCAGAGGCAGCGGCACCGGTTGCAGCAGGAGTTGAGGCATAACCATGTTGATTCCACGCAGAGTCAAGCACCGTAAGCAGCACCACCCGGGCCGTACCGGCCATGCAACCGGTGGCACCGAGCTGTCGTTCGGCGAGTATGGCATCCAGGCGCTCACCCCCGCCTATGTGACCAACCGTCAGATCGAGTCCGCTCGGATCGCGATCACCCGTCACATGAAGCGTGGCGGCAAGGTCTGGATCAACATCTATCCGGACCGCCCCCTCACCAAGAAGCCGGCCGAAACTCGCATGGGTTCCGGTAAAGGTTCCGTCGAGTGGTGGGTCGCCAACGTCAAGCCGGGTCGTGTCCTGTTCGAACTCAGCGGTGTCACCGACATCGTTGCCAAGGAAGCGCTGACCCGCGCAATTCACAAACTGCCCTTGAAGGCACGCATCATCAAGCGCGAGGAGGGCGACGCATAATGGCGATCGGATCCAAGGAGCTCGCCCCGGTCGAGCTCGACACTTTTGAAAATGAGCGACTGTTCGACGAGCTGAAGAAGGCGAAGGAAGAACTTTTCAACCTTCGCTTCCAGTCGGCCACCGGCCAGCTCGAAAGCCACGGCCGCCTCCGCGCGGTCAAGCGCGACATCGCTCGCATCTACACGGTTCTCCGTGAGCGCGAGTTGGGCATTCGCCCGACTCCCGTGCCTGTCGAGGCTCCGGCCAAGGCTGAGAAGAAGACCAAGAAGGCCAAGCCTGCAGCTGCGTCCGTTGAGGACACCGCTGCGGTTGACGCCGACGAGACGAAGGAGGCCTAGTCATGGCGAAGACTGACGCAAAGGTCGTCGCTGTCGAGGCTGAGGCTCTCGTTCGCGGCTACCGCAAGACGCTGCGTGGTTACGTGACCAGCGACAAGATGGAAAAGACCATCGTTGTCGAGGTCGAAGACCGCGTGAAGCACCCCCTGTACGGCAAGGTCATCCGCCGTACGTCCAAGCTGAAGGCTCACGACGAGGCGAACATCGCCGGCGTCGGCGACCTGGTCCTGATCAGTGAGACCCGTCCGCTCAGCGCTTCCAAGCGCTGGCGCCTGGTCGAGATCCTCGAGAAGGCCAAGTAGGCCTCGCGCTTACTTGATAGAAGGAGTTAAAAAGTGCTTCAGCAAGAATCACGACTCAAGGTTGCCGACAACACCGGTGCCAAGGAGCTCTTGACCATTCGCGTTCTCGGTGGCTCCGGCCGTCGCTACGCCGGACTGGGCGACACGATCGTCGCCACGGTCAAGGACGCCATCCCGGGCGGAAACGTCAAGAAGGGCGACGTCGTCAAAGCCGTTGTCGTTCGCGTCAAAAAGCAGACCCGTCGTCCAGACGGTTCGTACATCAAGTTCGATGAGAACGCCGCAGTGATTTTGAAGAACGAAGGTGACCCCCGCGGCACCCGTATCTTCGGACCGGTCGGTCGCGAGCTTCGCGACAAGAAGTTCATGAAGATCATCTCGCTGGCACCGGAGGTTATCTAAATCATGGCCAGACTCAAAAAGGGTGACCTCGTTCAGGTCATCACCGGCCGCACCCAGGCCCGCGGCGGCGACCGCGGCAAGCAGGGCAAGGTCATCGCTGTCCTGGTGGAGAAGAACCGTGTCCTCGTAGAGGGCATCAACTTCGTCACCAAGCACGTTCGCGTCGGCCAGACCCAGCGCGGCACCAAGACCGGCGGCATCGAGACCATGGAGGCGCCGATTCACGTGTCCAACGTGGCCATCGTCGACCCGGAGACCAAGAAGCCGACCAAGGTCGGCGTCCGCACCGAAGAAGTAACGAAGGACGGCGTCACCAAGACGGTCCGCGTTCGTTACGCCAAGAAGTCAGGGAAGGACCTCTGATGACTGACACTGCAACTGCAGCCGCCGAAGCAGCCGTCCCGGTTATCCTGCCGCGCCTCAAGCAGAAGTACCGCGATGAGATCACCGCCCAGCTCACCAAGGACCTCGGCTTCACCAACGTCCACCAGGTTCCGAACCTGGTCAAGATCGTTGTCAACATGGGTGTCGGCGAAGCAGCTCGCGACGGCAAGATCATGGACGGGGCCGTTTCCGACCTCACCAAGATCACCGGCCAGAAGCCGCAGGTCACCAAGGCCCGCAAGTCGATCGCGCAGTTCAAACTGCGTGAAGGACAGCCCATTGGCACGCACGTCACACTTCGTGGCGACCGCATGTGGGAGTTCCTCGACCGCCTCCTGAGCCTTGCTCTTCCTCGCATCCGTGACTTCCGCGGACTGAGCGACAAGCAGTTCGACGGCAGCGGTAACTACACCTTCGGTCTCACCGAGCAGGTCATGTTTCACGAGATCGACCAGGACCGGATCGACCGTATCCGCGGTATGGATATCACGGTTGTGACGACGGCCAAGAACAACGAAGAAGGCCGCGCGCTGCTCAAGGCGCTGGGCTTCCCGTTCAAGACAGCCGAAAACACCAAGTAAAGTAGCTCTTTGGCTCCTTGTAGTAAAAATCCGGGGCTGGACAACCGTCCAGCCCCACCACGACCAAGGTCGTCATCCGTGTAACGGGTGAACGAAACCAGGCGAGAAAGGCACCACAAATGACAATGACAGATCCGGTCGCAGACATGCTGACCAGACTGCGCAACGCTAACTCGGCGTTTCACGACACCGTGTCCATGCCGCACAGCAAGCTCAAGGCGAACATCGCAGACATCCTCAAGGCTCAGGGTTACATCTCTGCCTGGGACGTCAAGGATGCAGAGGTCGGCAAGACCCTCACGCTCAACCTGAAGTTCGGTCCGAACCGCGAGCGTTCCATCGTCGGGATCAAGCGGGTTTCCAAGCCCGGCCTGCGCGTGTACGCGAAGTCGACCGAAATCCCCACCGTTCTCGGTGGCCTCGGCGTTGCCATCCTGTCCACCTCCAGCGGTCTGCTCACCGACCGCCAGGCCGAGAAGAAGGGCGTAGGCGGAGAAGTTCTCGCCTACGTGTGGTAGTCGACGATGTCACGTATTGGAAGACTCCCCATCCCGATTCCGACGGATGTCACGGTCACCGCTGAAGGCCAGCGCGTCAGCGTCAAGGGCCCGAAGGGCGAGCTCGCGCTCACCGTCGCGAACCCGATCGAGGTCAAGATCGAGGACGGCCACGTTGTCGTCACTCGCCCGAACGACGAGCGCAACTCGCGTTCGCTGCACGGACTGACCCGGACGCTCATCGCAAACCAGATCATCGGGGTGACGGTGGGTTACACCAAGTCCCTCGAGATCGTCGGTACCGGTTACCGCGTAGCCCAGAAGGGCAGCTCCATCGAGTTCGCCCTCGGCTTCTCGCACCCGGTCCTGGTCGACCCGCCCGCCGGTATCACCCTGACCGTGGAGAGCGTCAACCGCCTCACGGTCGGCGGTATCGACAAGCAGGCTGTCGGCGAGGTCGCCGCCAACATCCGTAAGATTCGTAAGCCGGAGCCCTACAAGGGCAAGGGTGTGCGTTACGCCGGCGAGATTGTTCGCCGCAAGGCCGGAAAGAGTGGTAAGTAACCATGGGTCTCGGAACTAGAGGTAAGAGCAAGGCTGCTGCCCGCGGACGCAGGCACACACGTCTTCGCAAGAAGATCGAGGGGACTGCGCTTCGTCCGCGTCTCGTCGTCACCCGTTCTGCTCGCCACGTATTCGTGCAGGTCGTCGATGACAGCAAGGGTTTCACCCTTGCTTCGGCGTCCACGCTCGAAACCGGTCTGCGCACCTTCGATGGTGACAAGACCGCCAAGGCCCGCAAGGTCGGCGAGCTCGTCGCTGAGCGTGCCAAAGCCGCCGGTATCGAAGCCGTCGTATTTGACCGTGGCGGCAGCAAGTACGCGGGACGCGTCGCTGCCATCGCCGAGGGAGCTCGAGAGGGTGGGTTGAACCTGTGAGCACTGAAACCGCTAACACAGCAACAAAGGAGAACGTGGTGGCTGCAGAGGCACCCGTCGAGACCGCTGCGTCCACGACGCCGCCGCAGAACGAGCCTCGTGAGGCTCGTCGTGGTGGCCGTGAGCGCAACCCGAACAAGGATCGCGGCAGCCGCGACGCCGACAAGAGCCAGTTCCTGGAGCGCGTTGTCACCATCAACCGCGTTTCCAAGGTGGTCAAGGGTGGTCGTCGCTTCAGCTTCACCGCTCTCGTCGTCGTCGGTGACGGCAACGGCCTGGTCGGAGTCGGCTACGGCAAGGCCCGTGAGGTGCCTACCGCCATTTCCAAGGGTGTCGAGGAAGCGAAGAAGAACTTCTTCCGCGTTCCCCGCGTCGGCCTCACGATCCCGCACCCCGTGCAGGGTGAAGCCGCAGCCGGCGTTGTCCTGCTGCGTCCGGCCGCTGCCGGTACCGGCGTTATCGCCGGTGGCCCGGTGCGCGCCGTACTCGAGTGCGCTGGCATCCACGACGTGCTGAGCAAGTCCCTCGGCTCGTCGAACACCATCAACATCGTCCACGCCACGGTCGAGGCTCTGCACCAGCTCGAAGAGCCGCGTGCGGTTGCAGCTCGTCGTGGGCTCGCGTACGAAGACGTGGCCCCGGCCCGTTTCCTGCGCGCCGACGCCGCAGCAGCAGCAGCTGCCGCAGCAGCAAAGGCAGGTGCCTGATGGCTCGCCTCAAAGTGACACAGATCAAGTCCAAAATTAGTGAGAAGCAGAACCAGCGCGACACGCTTCGCAGCCTGGGTCTCAAGCGCATTGGCGCAGTCACGATTCGCGAGGACAACTCGCAGAACCGCGGCTACGTCAACACCGTTGCTCACCTCGTAAAGGTCGAGGAGATTGACTAATGGCTGACGAGAAGGAAGCTGCCACGGCAGCCGCCAAGCCCGCCACTGCAAAGAAGGCAGCCCCCAAGAAGGTTGCCGCCGCCAAGGTCGTTGTGAAGGCTGCTCCGACCGAAAAGCGCGAGCAGGTCCTGAAGGTTCACCACCTTCGCCCGGCCGCCGGTGCCAAGAAGTCGCGCATGCGCGTCGGTCGTGGTGAAGGCTCCAAGGGTAAGACTGCCGGTCGTGGTACCAAGGGTACGAAGGCGCGCTACAACGTGCGTATCGGCTTCGAGGGTGGGCAGATGCCTCTGCACATGCGCACCCCGAAGCTGCGCGGGTTCAAGAACCCGTTCCGCGTCGAGTACCAGGTTGTCAACCTGGACAAGCTCGCGGAGCTCTACCCGAACGGGGGCGATGTAACCATCGCCGACCTGGTCGCCAAGGGTGCTGTTCGTGACAACGAGAAGGTCAAGGTTCTCGGCAATGGTGACATTGCGGTTAAGCTGAACATTGCAGTGGATAAGGTCTCCGGCTCAGCAGAGCAGAAGATCGTCGCTGCGGGTGGCTCAATCAAGTAAGTCCGTAGACGCTGAGCGAGCTTGTCGAGGCCACCAATCGAAATCTTTCGATGCTGGTCTCGACAAGCTCGTTTTTCACGTTATTAACTGGAGGCATTGTGTTCAGCGCCATCGCGCGGATATTCCGCACACCCGACCTTCGCAAGAAGATCGGATTCAGCCTGGGGATCGTTGCCCTGTTCCGACTGGGCTCGTTCGTACCTGCACCATTCGTTGACTTCCAGAACGTGCAAGCGTGTCTGGCCGCGAACCAGGGAACCAGCGGCCTCTATGAGCTCGTCAACCTCTTCAGCGGTGGCGCATTGCTGCAGTTGTCGGTGTTCGCGCTCGGCATCATGCCGTACATCACGGCTTCGATCATCGTGCAGTTGCTGCGCGTGGTCATCCCACACTTCGAGACCCTCTACAAAGAGGGCGCGTCCGGGCAGAGCACACTGACCCAGTACACGCGTTATCTCACGATCGCCCTCGGCATCCTCCAGTCGACGACGCTCATTACGGTGGCCCGCAGCGGCGCCCTGTTCGGCACGTCCGCCAGCCCCGAGTGTTCTCAGCTGCTCACCAACGACTCCTGGTACGCCATCCTGCTCATGGTCATCACCATGACCGCCGGCACCGGAATCATCATGTGGATGGGCGAACTGATCACCGAACGTGGCATCGGCAACGGCATGTCGCTGCTGATCTTCACCTCGATCGCGGCCCGGTTCCCGAACTCGCTCGGCGCGATCGGCCAGCAGAAGGGCATCGACGTCCTGCTGATCGTGCTCGCGATCGGGCTGCTCGTGGTGGCAGCCGTCGTCTTCGTGGAGCAGTCGCAACGTCGCATCCCGGTGCAATACGCCAAACGGATGGTCGGCCGACGCACCTACGGCGGCAACAACACGTACATCCCGATCAAGGTGAACATGGCCGGTGTCGTGCCCGTCATCTTCGCGTCCTCGCTGCTGTACCTCCCCGCCCTGATCGCCCAGTTCAACCAGCCCGCCGCCGGCCAGTCCCCGGCCGCCTGGGTCACCTGGGTGACGAACAACCTGACCAAGGGCGACCACCCGCTCTACATGGCCATGTACTTCCTCCTCATCGTGGGATTCACCTACTTCTACGTCGCGATCACCTTCAACCCTGAAGAGGTCGCAGACAACATGAAGAAGTACGGCGGATTCATCCCAGGCATTCGCGCCGGTCGGCCGACCGCGGAGTACCTGGACTTCGTTCTCACCCGGGTGACGCTGCCCGGTTCCCTGTACCTGGGGTTGATCGCGTTGCTGCCTCTGATCGCCTTCTCCGCGATCGGTGCCGACCAGAACTTCCCGTTCGGTGGCGCCAGCATCCTGATCATCGTCGGCGTCGGGCTCGAGACGGTCAAACAGATCGATTCGCAACTCCAACAGCGCCACTACGAAGGGCTGCTCCGATGACTTGTCTTCTCCTGATCGGCCCGCCTGGCGCGGGCAAGGGTACCCAGGCCGAGCGGCTGTCCGAGGCTTTTGCCGTGCCGGCCATCTCGACCGGCGACATCTTCCGTTTCAACGTGAAGAACAACACCGAGTTGGGCGTCAAGGTCAAGGCGTTCATCGATGCCGGCGCCTATGTGCCGGATTCCCTCACCAACGAGATCGTGTCCGACCGGTTGAAGCAGGCCGACGCTGTGGCGGGGTTCCTCCTCGACGGCTACCCGCGCACCGCTGATCAGGTTCAGGAGCTGGACCGTCTGCTGGAAGCCGACGGGACCGCCCTCGACGCCGTCGTCCTGATCGTCGCCGACACCGAAGAGGTCGTCGCGCGTCTGCTGAAGCGTGCCGCCGAGCAGGGCCGCGCGGATGACACGGCCGACGTCATCCGTCACCGCCTGTCGGTCTACGAAGAGCAGACCGCACCCCTGATCGACCTGTACGGCTCCCGCGGCCTCGTCGTCACCGTCGACGGCCTGGGCGCCGTGGACGAGGTGACCGGGCGCATCCTCGCTGCCTTGGCCGCGCGCGGCCTGAACGCCACCGAAGAGGCAGCCAGCACCACCTGACCGAGATGGCGCAACCGTCTGGTTGCGCCATCCGGCCTGTCTTCGACCGGTACCACCCATCCGCACGTCCCAATCAGTTTGCAGAGATACTCATGAGCCTTCGACGTTCCATCTACAAGTCGCCGGCGCAGATGCGGCTGATGATCGCCCCGGGGCTCGCCACGGCCGCATCTCTGGATGCGGCCCGCGCTGCCATCCGGGTCGGCGCGACCACGCTCGAACTGGATGCCGCGGCGGAGGCGGCCATCGTCGCGCGCGGCGGACTGCCGAACTTCAAGCTCGAGCAGGGCTACTTCCACACGGTGTGCGCCTCGGTCAACGACGACGTGGTGCACGGGATCCCCGGCGCCCGCGTCCTCGCGGCCGGCGACATCGTCTCGATCGACAGCGGCGCGATCATCGACGGCTGGAACGGCGATGCCGCGTTCAGCTTTGTGATTCCGGATCCGGCCCGCCCCGCCGAGGTGGCCGAACGCCAGAAGCTGTCCGATGTCACCGAGCAGTCGCTGTGGCACGGCATCGCCCGGCTGGCCGTGGCGCGCCACCTCAACGAGGTCGGCGACGCCATCGAGGACTACGTCGATTCCCAGGGCGACTACGGGATCCTCACCGACTACGTCGGCCACGGCATCGGCCGGTCCATGCACGAGGCCCCGCCGGTGTTCAACTACCGGGTGCGCCAGAAGGGGCCGGACGTCAAGCCCGGCCTGGTCGTCGCGATCGAGCCGATGGTCGTGCTCGGATCGATCGAGACGTACGTGCGCGAGGATGACTGGACCGTCGCCACCAGCGACGGACGCGCCGCCGCGCACTGGGAGCACACCGTGGCCGTGCACAAGGACGGCATCTGGGTTCTGACTGCGGAAGACGGCGGTGCCGCGGCACTCGCCCCGCTCGGCATCACCCCCGTTCCCCTCGCGTAGCAGAGCCCTGCCCGCCACTTGGCCCGCCACTCCGCCAACAACTCCGTCTCCGAACGAATTCGACGGAGATTCTGCCCGGAACGGGGTGAAACCCGGCGAATGCGGATTTTTAGAACAGAATCTCCGTCGAATTGGTGAACGAGGGGTGTGGCCCGGATGGGGTGGCTGAGGGGGCCGGCGGTTTCCTTGACGGGGGTGAAAGCGGGAAGATTGAGGTGGGGACAAATTGTCTGTCTCAGCCTCAGAGAAAAGAGCACGCCCATGAGAATCCTCGTTGTCTGTGGTGCCGGAGCGTCCAGTGCCTTCGTCGCCCACCGGGTCCGCCACACCGCAGAGTCACGCGGCCTCACGGTGTCTGTGCACGCGGGGAGCGAATCGGACCTGCCGGGCTCGCTCGGCCCGATCGACGTTCTGCTGGTCGGACCGCAGCTGGCGCCGCGCTACGAGAAGATCCGCAGCCAGGCCGTCAAGCTCGGGGTCGGAGTGGCAATGCTGGAGGCCACCGTTTTCGCCTCGCAGAACGGCGATGAGGCGCTGGACGCCGCCATCTACGCGTTCAAGTCGCGCGGCTGGGCAGAAGCCGCAAAGTAACGCAATGACCCAGCACCTTCTGGAACTGGTCAATGTGGTGACCGCGGGGTCTGCCACCACCCGGAACGACGCCATCCGTGAGGCCGGTGCGTTGCTCGTCCGTGCGGGCGCAGTGCGTGAGGACTACATTGACTCCATGTTCGAACGCGAAGCCAGCGTGTCGACGTACATGGGCAACTTTCTGGCGATCCCGCACGGTACCAACGACGCCAAGGCGTCGGTCATCCGGTCGGCCCTGTCGATCGTTCGCTACGCGGACCCGATCGACTGGGACGGCCACCCGGTGCGGTTCGCCGTCGGAATCGCCGGGCTCAACAACGAGCACCTCGAGATCCTCTCGAGAATGGCAGCCGTGTTCTCGGACGAGGGCGAGGTGCAGAGACTCCTTGACGCAGCCACCGCGGAGGACATCGTCAGGCTGCTCGACGACGTGAACGCAGAATGAGAGCACACGGATCGGTGCGGGAGAAGACCCTGAACCCGTGAATCCGTTCAGGGATTATAGGGAAGAATTGCCAAAAGGCAACTCTGTACCATAGAGTAAATCCTTGGTGTCTGATGCGCGCGTTTACGGCGTGTCAAACGCCACAATCCACGCACGACCAGCAATCAATACCCTAGCGATAGTGAGTTATGGCCAAAAAAGACGGTGTCATCGAAATCGAGGGCGCAGTAGTCGAAGCTCTTCCCAATGCAATGTTTCGCGTTGAGTTGACCAACGGCCACAAAGTTCTTGCCCACATTTCAGGCAAGATGCGTCAGCACTACATCCGCATCCTCCCTGAGGACCGCGTGATCGTGGAGCTGAGCCCGTACGATCTGACTCGCGGCCGGATCGTTTACCGCTACAAGTAACGAGTGCTGTAAGTAACGGCCCGAGGCGTTCCTGGGGTACGAAGACAGCGAATACAAGGACACATCATGAAGGTCAAGCCCAGCGTCAAGAAGATCTGCGACAAGTGCAAGGTCATCCGCCGTAACGGCAACGTGATGGTCATCTGCGAGAACCCGCGTCACAAGCAGCGTCAGGGCTAGCAGGTCGACAAGCCCGGTCACCGATTCCGGTAGCCAGGCCTGTCGAAGGCACACGTAATTGAACACAGAAAATAGCAGTGCCGGGAACCCCTCGGGGCGACACCATCGGTTGGAGGCCGATGTACAGGCACTGTTACAGACCTCCACTCAGATACAGGAGAAGCCACAATGGCACGTCTAGCCGGCGTTGATATTCCTCGCGATAAGCGCGTGGAAGTTGCACTGACTTACATCTTTGGTGTTGGCCGTACGAGGGCACTCAAGACCCTCGCCGACACTGAAATCGATGGAAACATCCGAGTCAAGGATCTGAGCGACGATCAGTTGATCGCTCTCCGTGACTACATCGAAGGATCCTTCAAGGTAGAGGGTGACCTCCGCCGTGAGGTTGCCGCCGACATCCGCCGCAAGGTCGAGATCGGCAGCTACGAGGGCATTCGCCACCGCAAGGGCCTGCCCGTTCGCGGCCAGCGCACCAAGACCAACGCTCGCACCCGCAAGGGCCCGAAGCGCACCGTAGCCGGCAAGAAGAAGGCGCGCTAGGCCTCGGCCTCGCCCGTCTCGCCTACAGGATTCAGGAGAAATCATGGCAGCACCAAAGTCGGCCGCTCGGAAGCCGCGCAAGAAAGAAAAGAAGAACATCGCTGTGGGCCAGGCCCACATCAAGAGCACCTTCAACAACACCATCGTCTCGATCACCGACACCACCGGTGCGGTCATCAGCTGGGCGTCCTCAGGTGGAGTTGGCTTCAAGGGGTCGCGCAAGTCGACCCCGTTCGCCGCACAGCTGGCTGCCGAGTCGGCTGCCCGCCAGGCGCAGGAGCACGGCATGAAGAAGGTCGACGTCTTCGTCAAGGGCCCCGGATCCGGTCGCGAGACCGCCATCCGTTCGCTTCAGGCCGCCGGCCTCGAGGTGGGCTCGATCAACGACGTCACGCCCCAGGCGCACAACGGCTGCCGTCCGCCGAAGCGTCGTCGCGTCTAAGCACTCTCTATTGACCTGATCTCGACAGGCCCGACACCCGGTCTTCCGGTTGTCGGGCCTGTCGGGGGACGATCACCGTTTTTCTTTCACGTTCAACCCTCGCCACGCAAGTGTCATATAGCGGACACTTAGCCGAAAGGAATCAATAGTGCTTATCGCACAGCGCCCCACGCTCACCGAAGAGAACATCTCGGAGTTCCGATCCAGGTTTGTCATCGAACCTCTTGAGCCTGGTTTCGGTTACACTCTCGGCAACTCGATGCGCCGCACCCTCCTGTCCTCGATCCCCGGAGCCGCTGTCACCAGCATCCGGATCGACGGTGTGCTGCACGAGTTCAGCACCGTTCCCGGTGTCAAGGAAGACGTCACCGAGATCATCCTGAACATCAAGGGTCTCGTCATCTCCAGCGAGCACGACGAACCGATCACGGCTTACCTGCGCAAGCAGGGTGCCGGCCAGGTCACGGCCGCCGACATCTCGGCTCCGGCCGGAGTCGAGGTCCACAACCCGGAACTCGTCATCGCGACCCTGAACGACAAGGCCAAGTTCGAACTCGAACTGACCATCGAGCGCGGCCGCGGCTACGTGTCGGCCACCCAGAACCGCAACGAGTATTCCGAGGCCGGCCAGATTCCGGTCGACTCGATCTACTCGCCCGTGCTCAAGGTGACCTACCGCGTCGAGGCAACTCGTGCCGGTGAGCGCACCGACTTCGACCGCCTCGTCGTTGACGTGGAGACCAAGTCGGCGATTTCGCCTCGCGACGCCATCGCATCCGCCGGTCGCACCTTGACCGAGCTGTTCGGTCTGGCCCGCGAGCTGAACACCGCCGCCGAGGGCATCGAAATCGGCCCCGCGCCGGTCGACGCCGTGCTGTCGACCGAACTGTCGATTCCGATCGAGGACCTCGATCTGTCGGTTCGTTCGTACAACTGCCTCAAGCGCGAGGGCATCAACAACGTCAGCGAACTGGTCGCCCTCTCGGAGACCCAGCTGATGAACATCCGCAACTTCGGACAGAAGTCGGTGGATGAGGTCAAGGACAAGCTCGTAGAGCTCGGCCTGTCGCTGAAGGACTCGGTGCCCGGATTCGACGGCGCCCACTTCTACAGCGGCTACGACGAAGAAACCATCTAAAGCAGTCGCTCAGACTGTCTTTCGACTTTGATACTGGAGATAACCAATGCCTACGCCCACTAAGGGAGCCCGCCTCGGAGGCGGACCGGCCCACGAGCGCCACATGCTGGCCAACTTGGCCGCATCCCTGTTCACCCACAAGTCGATCAAGACGACCGAGACGCGGGCCAAGCGCCTTCGCCCGGTCGCCGAGCGACTGATCACGTTCGCCAAGAAGGGTGACCTGCACGCTCGTCGTCGCGTGCTCGCCACGATCGGCGACAAGAGCGTCGTGCACGAGCTCTTCACCGAGATCGCGCCGCAGGTTGCTCTTCGTGAGGGTGGCTACACCCGCATCACGAAGCTCGGCTTCCGCAAGGGCGACAACGCTTCGATGGTCCAGATGGAACTCGTTCTCGAGCCGCTGACCCCGAAGGTCAAGAAGGCCTCCGCGTCGAAGGCTGCCAAGCCTGCCGCGGAAGAGCCTGTCGCCGAGGCCGCTCCGGCCGACGTCGCCGAGGAAGCAACGGCTCCGGCCGACGCGGCCGACGCGGCCGTCGAGGCCGACGTTGTCGACGAGGCTGACGCCAAGTAGTCACGTTTCACCGTAAAAAGGGGTTCGACTTCGGTCGGGCCCCTTTTTTGCGCACCCGGCCACCCTGTGCTGGACATTTAGGCGGCTCCCCTTCGCCTACGAGCTTCAGTGAGCGGTCGCCTCCGGCAGCAGCGGGGGTAGCGGAGGCGCGTCGGGACCCGTCGGGGTGGGCCGCAGGAAGGCATCCGTTCGCCGTGGCGGTGGCACTCGTCCGAGCCGGTCCAGCGCAGCACGGATCGCTTCCGTGTAGATTCTGCCGCCGGTCGGTCCCGGGTGGACGTTGTCTTCCGCCAGCACGTCGAGGTGCGGTGCGATCGCGTCGTGCCAGTCGGCGAGTTCGACCTGCCGGTAACGCGTGGAGAAGTCCGCCAGGGCGGCATTGACGCCCTCGGTCCAGGCGCGTTCGGCGTAGGCGTTGACCAGGATCAGCGTGCGACCGGGCCCGATCACGGCGCGGATGTCGGCCAGGTCGTCCCGGTCGATCGGGCCGTTGGTGCCGAGTCCGACCACGACCACCCGCCGGAGAGTGCCGGCGCGGGCCTGGTCGGCGAGTAGCTCCGGCGCAGCGCGCATGCCGCGCGAGACCGCGGCGTCGATTGCGATGCCGGGGAAGCCGGCCTGCAGCTCGGGGGCGGAGGCGAGCATGACCGAGTCGCCCACCGCGGTGATCCGGCTGCCGACCGGAGCCAGTGCGGCGGTGATCGCGGCCGACCGGGAGGCGCGGGCCTCGGCTCTGGCGGCCGCTCGGGTGGCGGCGGCCAGCGCCTGCTGGCCGCGTTCGATCTCTGTCTGGGCGCTGGTCTGACTGGGCGCCGTGATCAGCGCCGACATCGTGCCCGCCACCAGCACCAGTCCGGTCACCAGGGCCAGCCCGAGCAGGGCGCGCCGCCGCGGGGGACCCGTCCGGAGCGCAGCCAGCCGACGGATGCCGCCGCGCACCCCCAGCCGGCGGGCGGGCAGTTCGAGCCAGCGGTATGACCCGACGGCGGCCAGCAGCGTCAGCGCGGCTGCCAGCAACCCGGCTGCCGGCATCCCGGCCGGTGATCTCGTGGCCGCGGGCCAGGCCGCCAGGGTCAGCACGAGGACGGGCCAGTGCCAGAGGTAGATGCCGTAGGAGCGTTCCCCGAGGAACCGCAGTACCGGGGTGTCCAGCAGCGGGCCGAAGCGTCCGCCGCGCACCGCGGCCCAGATCGTGACCGCGGACAGCAGGCTCACCAGAAGCAGCCCGCCGCGGTACGTGACGGCGTCGGTGTCCGGCAGCCAGGCCGCGGTGCCGAGGAGGCCCGCGAGCGCCGCCAGGCCGAGCCAGGGCCGGGCCCCGCCCAGTACGGCCCGCACCCGCGGGGCGAGGGGGGAAGCGCCGCTGCGGTGCAGAGCCAGGGCCAGCGCGGCGCCGATGAAGAGGCCGAAACTGTGCGTGTCCGAACCGTAGTACACGCGGGTGGGGTCGGTTCCGGGCTGGTGCAGCAGCCCCATCCACAGCGCCGACGCCAGGGCGAGGCCGCCGACCAGGCCGAGGCGCACGGCGGGGCTGCGAATCAGCAACAGGCCGAGCAGAGCGAACGGCCAGACCAGGTAGAACTGTTCCTCGACCGCCAGCGACCAGAGGTTGCGGAACAGTTCGGGCTGGTCGGTTGCGAAATAGCTGCCCGACGCCGCGATCGACACCCAGTTGTAGCCGAACGTCGCTGCGCCGAGCACCTGCCAGCCGATGCCGACCAGGACGTCCCCGCCGATGGCCCAGGCCGCCGTGGCACAGGCGAGGACCAGGGGAATCAGCGGGGGGAGCAGTCGGCGGGCCCGGCGCTGCCAGAATCGGCCGAGCGAGACCCGGCCGGTTCGCTCGTGCGCGACGACGAGCAGGCCCGTGATCAGGAAACCGCTGATCACGAAGAAGACGTCGACCCCGACGAAGCCGCCGGGCAGCACCGCGGGGAAGAAATGGAAGACCACGACCAGGGCCACGGCGATGCCGCGCAGGCCGTCGAGTCCGGCCAGGCGCCGCGCAGAATCGCTCACGGTTTGCGGGCGGCGGGCAGGTGAGGGCTGGGGTTTGCTGGGTTTCATAACGGCTTCGGAGAACTATCCGGGTTCAACGATAACCCGGGGCGGCCCGTACACTTACCTGCGTGATTCTTCCCCCGGCGCCTGACGAGATCCAACGCCGAGGCACCACCCGGATCAGGCTGGATATCGCCTACGACGGCACCGGGATGTCCGGCTGGGCCACCCAGCCTGGCCTCCGCACGGTCCAGGGGCAGATCGAGGCCGGACTGGCGGGCATCCTGCACAGCCACCCGCCGACCCCGGTACTGACCGTGGCCGGGCGAACGGATGCCGGCGTGCACGCCCTGGGACAGGTCGCCCACTTCGATCTGAACCCCGACCAGGTCGACGGCCTCGTGCGGATCACCCGCGGCAAGGGCCGCCCGCCGACGCCGCTGGCGGTCATGGTGCAGCGGCGGCTCAGCGGAATCCTGGTCACCCAGCCCGAGATCGTGCTGAAATCGAGCATCATCGCCCCGGCCGGGTTCGACGCCCGCTTCTCGGCGCTCTACCGCCGGTACGAATACCGGATCGCGGACTCGGTCGCCGGGCACGACCCGCTGCAGCGGTTCCGCACCACCTGGCACGGCTTCCGCCTCGACGGGGACGCCATGCACGCGGCCGCCGCCACGCTGATCGGCCTGCACGACTTCGCCACCTACTGCAAGCCGCGCCCCGGCGCGACGACGATCCGCACGCTGCAGGAGTTCAGCTGGCGGCGCGACCCCGATGGCGTTCTCGTCGCCTCGGTGCAGGCCGACGCGTTCTGCCACAGCATGGTTCGCGCCCTCGTCGGCGCGTGCGTGGCCGTGGGGGAGGGGCGCCTGTCCGGGGACCGCCTGGTCGACCTCCGGATCGAACGGGCCCGTACCAGCGAATTCAAGGTCATGCCCGCCCAGGGGCTCACGCTGCTGAAGGTCGGCTACCCGGCCGACGAGTTGCTGGCGCTGCGTGCGCTGGAGACCCGGGCCCGGCGCGAACTCATCGACGACACGGAGTAGCTCGCCTCCGCATCCGTCGGCTTCACGCCCGGAATTGCGCTCGGGCGCCCACGGCGGTATCGTTGACCTTTGGTGTCTGTGCGTTGCAGCCAGGCACACGAACGTGAGCCCTCCATCGATCGTGTTCCCCCTCTGGGAACACACCCGGAGCGGGATTCACGAACACCTCCGTTCGAAACAAGAAAGCAGCACAATAGTGACGCGCACTTATACCCCCAAAGCAAGCGAAGTCCAGCACGACTGGGTCGTCATCGACGCCACAGACATCGTGCTCGGTCGTCTTGCCAGCCACGCCGCCATTCTCCTTCGCGGGAAGCACAAGGCAACGTTCTCTCCCCACATGGACATGGGAGATTTCGTCATCATCATCAACGCCGAGAAGATTGCCCTCACCGGCAAGAAGCTCGACCTGAAGATGGCGTACCGCCACTCCGGTTACCCGGGCGGCCTCACGGCCACCAACTATTCGGAGATGCTCGAAAAGCACCCGACCCGTGCGGTCGAGAAGGCCATCCGCGGCATGCTTCCGAAGAACACCCTCGGTCGCGCCCAGCTGGCCAAGCTCAAGGTCTACGCCGGCCCCGAGCACCCGCACGCCGCGCAGCAGCCGAAGCCGTACACCCTCGCCCAGGTCGCTCAGTAGCGCCGGCCTCCAGACTTTTCGATTCTAAGAAAAAAGGATTCACACCATCGTGGCGAAAATCGCAGATCAGATTGACCAGGCTCCGGAGAGCTACTCGACCGAGACCCCGGCCGAGACCGTAACCAAGGCGCCCCGCGCCATCCTCAACGTTCCCGGCGCAGCCGTCGGCCGTCGCAAGCAGGCCATCGCCCGCGTGCGCATCGTCCCCGGCTCCGGCACCATCACGGTGAACGGCCGCGAATTCGGGGACTACTTCCCGAACAAGCTGCACCAGCAGCTCATCAACGACCCGTTCAAGGTGCTCGACCTCATCGGCAGCTACGACGTCATCGCACGCATCACCGGCGGTGGCCCCTCCGGCCAGGCCGGCGCCCTGCGTCTCGGCATCGCACGTTCGCTGAACCAGATCGACGAAGAGAACAACCGCGCCATCCTGAAGAAGAACGGCTTCCTCAACCGCGACGCTCGCGTCAAGGAGCGCAAGAAGGCCGGACTCAAGAAGGCCCGTAAGGCTCCTCAGTTCTCCAAGCGCTAACAAGTCGGGAAGCACTGTAACAATGCCTCGACTATTCGGCACGGACGGCGTCCGGGGTCTGGCCAACCGTGATCTCACGGCTGGCCTGGCCCTGGGCCTCGCCCAGGCCAGCGCGGCGGTCCTCACTCAGGGCCGCCGCGCGGAGTTGCGCCTGGCAGAGGGTCGCAGACCCGTTGCGGTGCTCGCCCGGGATCCCCGGATCTCCGGTGAATTCATTTCTGCAGCGGTCGCGGCCGGGCTGGCCAGCTCGGGTGTCGATGTCCTCGACGCCGGCGTCATCCCCACCCCCGCCACCGCGTTCCTGATCGCCGACATCGGCGCCGACTTCGGCGTGATGATTTCCGCCTCGCACAACCCCGCCCCGGACAACGGCATCAAGCTGTTCGCCTTCGGCGGCACCAAACTTCCCGACGACGTCGAGAACCGCATCGAAGAGCACCTCACGATGGACGTGCTGATGCCCATCGGCGGCGACGTCGGTCGCATCCGCCGGTTCGCCGACGCCGAGGACCGCTATGTCGTGCACCTGCTCGGCACCCTGCCCAACCGCCTCGACGGCATCCACGTCGTGCTCGACTGCGCGCATGGCGCCGCCGCCGGCGTATCCCCGCAGGTCTTCACGGATGCCGGTGCCACACTGACCGTCATCGGGGCCGACCCCGACGGCATCAACATCAACGACGGGGTCGGGTCCACCCACCTCGACAACCTCTCCCGGGCCGTGCTCGAGGCCGGGGCCGACGTCGGAATCGCGCACGACGGAGATGCTGACCGCTGCCTTGCCGTCGACCGGGACGGCAACGTCATCGACGGTGACCAGATCATGGCGATCCTCGCGGTGTCCATGGCCGAGCGCGGCGTGTTGAAAGACCGCACCCTCGTCGCCACCGTGATGAGCAACCTCGGGCTGCGCAAGGCGATGGCCGCCAACGACATCCGCATGATCGAGACCAAGGTGGGCGACCGCTACGTGCTCGAGGAACTCAACGCCAACGGGCTCTCGCTCGGCGGGGAACAGTCCGGCCATGTGATCATGACGAAATATGCGACCACTGGCGACGGCATCCTGACCGGCCTGCACCTCGTCGCCGAGATGGCCCGCACCGGCAAGACCCTCGCCGAACTCGCCGCCGTGATGACCGTGTTCCCGCAGATCCTGGTCAACGTTCGGGGCGTCGACCACCACGCCCTGAAATCGGACGAGGTCATCGCCGAGGCCGTGCGCGTCGCGGAAGCAGAGCTGGGCGACACCGGCCGCGTGCTGCTGCGCCCGTCGGGCACCGAGCCCATGGTGCGGGTCATGGTCGAAGCGGCCGACCAGGCCACCGCCGACCGTCTGGCGCACCAGCTGGCAGACATCGTGCGGGAACAGCTCGCGCTGGCCCCGACGGCCATCTAGCCCCACGCGCCCGGCCTCAGCCACCCGGCCCCCGCCGGCGGGCGGTCCACCTGGCCGCGCCGCGCCCGTTCCGCTGCCCGAGTGTGCCCGTTCCGGTCGAGAGTGCCCGGCACACCGGTCACTCTCGACCGGAACGGGCACTTTGGCGCCGGTGTCACACCTTGCGCAGCAGCACCTTGGACACGGCGTGGTTGGAGTCCTTGCGCAGCACCAGGGTCGCGCGTGACCGGGTCGGTCGGATGTTGCGCACCAGGTTGGGCTCGTTGATCTCGGTCCAGATTTCCCGTGACCGGCTCCGGGCCTCGGACTCGGTCATGGACGCGTAGCGGTGGAAGTACGACTTGGGGTTGCTGAATGCGCCCCGCTGCAACTTCAGGAACCGATCTTCGTACCACCTTGCGATGTCCTGGGTGCGGGCGTCGACGTAGAGAGTGAAGTCGAACAGGTCGCTGACGGCCAGCCCGTGGCCGGGCCCGGGGGGCTGCAGCACGTTCAGACCCTCGACGATGAGGATGTCGGGCTGACGCACCACGATCTGGGCGTCCGGCACGATGTCGTAGCTCAGGTGCGAATAGAAGGGCGACCGCACTTCGGCCGCGCCGCTCTTGACCGCGGCCACGAACCGCAGCAGGGCCCGCCGGTCGTAGGACTCCGGGAAGCCCTTCCGATCCATCAGACCGCGCCGGGTGAGTTCCGCGTTGGGCAGCAGGAACCCGTCGGTGGTCACCAGTTCGACGCGGGGGGTGTCCTCCCAGCGGGCCAGGAGCTCCCGCAGCAGTCGCGCGATGGTGGACTTGCCGACCGCGACCGAACCGGCCACGCCGATGACGAACGGCGTGCGCTGGGCGCGTTCGCCCAGGAAATCGCTCGTGGCCCGGTGCAGCTGGCGGGCACCGGCCGCGTACAGGTTCAGCAGCCGGCTGAGCGGAAGGTAGACATCCGTGACCTCGCCGAGGTCCAGCGGCTCACCCAGGCCCCGCAACTGCACGATTTCCGTTTCCCGGAGGGGAAGCCGGGTGGTCGGGGCGAGAGCGGCCCAATCGGCCCGGGACAGTTCCACGAAGGGGGTGCTGTGGTCGTTGTTCCAGGGACTCGCAACCGCATCGGACATTCCACACAGCTTACTCGGACTAATATCGCAGTCATGTGTGGAATCGTGGGTTACGTCGGAGACAACAAGAGCGTCCAGGTTTTGATGGGCGGTTTGCGTCGGCTGGAGTACCGCGGATATGACTCCGCCGGGATCGCGATCATCGACGCCGGCGGCGCCCTGAACACGGCGAAGAAGGCCGGCAAGCTCGCCGCCCTGGCCGCGGAACTCGAAGCCAACCCGATCAACAACGGGAACACCGGCATCGGCCACACCCGCTGGGCCACCCACGGCGGCCCGAATGACTCCAACGCGCACCCGCACCTGGGAGACAACGGCAAGCTCGCCCTGATTCACAACGGCATCATCGAGAATTTCTCCGTGCTCAAGGACGAGCTCCTCGCCGAGGGCTTCAGCTTCGAGAGCGAGACCGACACCGAGGTCGCCGCCATTCTGCTCGGCCGCGAATACCAGCGCGTCGGTGACCTGGCCGAGGCCTTCCGCGCGGTCGTTTCCCGGCTCGACGGCGCGTTCACCCTCCTCGCCGTGCACCAGGACCAGCCCGGCATCGTCGTCGGAGCCCGCCGCAACTCCCCGCTCGTGATCGGCCTCGGCGAGGGGGAGAACTTCCTCGGCTCCGACGTCGCCGCCTTCGTCGAATACACCCGCCGGGCCGTCGCCATCGGGCAGGACCAGATCGTGACGATCACGCCCGACCTCGTCACCGTCACCGACTTCGACGGCCACCCGGTCGAAACGGAAGAATTCGACATCGCCTGGGACGCCTCCGCGTCGGACAAGGGCGGCTGGTCCAGCTTCATGGCCAAGGAAGTCTCCGAGCAGCCGGACGCCGTCGCGAACACTCTGCGCGGCCGGATCGCGGGCACAACAGTGGTTGTGCCGGAGTTGGCCGCGTTCGGCGACGATGCGCTGCGGGACATCCGCCGAATCGTCATCGTCGCCTGTGGAACGGCGTCGTACGCCGGCCAGGTCGGAAAGTACGCGATCGAGAAGTGGACCCGTATCCCCGTGGACGTCGAGCTCAGCCATGAGTTCCGTTACCGCGACCCGGTGCTCACCGCGGACACCCTGGTGATCTCGATCAGCCAGTCCGGCGAAACCATGGACACCCTGATGGCCGTCAAGTACGCCAGGGAAGCCGGCGCCAGGGCCATCTCGATCTGCAACACCCAGGGCGCGACCATCCCGCGCGAGTCCGACGCCGTGATCTACACGCACGCCGGCCCGGAGGTGGCCGTGGCGTCGACCAAGGCTTTCGTCGCCCAGATCACCGCCCTGTATCTGTTCGCGCTCCACCTGGCACGAGTGCGGGGGAGCCTGAGCGAAGCCGAGCAGGCGGAACAGGTCGCCGAGCTGCAGGGCATCCCGGAGAAGATCGCGACCACCCTGCTCCAGGAACCGACGGTTCGCGAACTGGCCAACTGGATGAGCGACACCCGGGCCGTGCTCTTCCTCGGCCGGCACGTCGGCTTCCCGATCGCCCTCGAGGGCGCGCTCAAGCTCAAGGAACTCGCCTACATCCACGCCGAGGGCTTCGCCGCCGGCGAACTCAAGCACGGGCCGATCGCGCTGATCGAACCCGGCCAGCCGGTCTTCGTCGTCGTGCCGAGCCCCCGCGGCTCCGCGCACCTGCACCCCAAGGTCGTCTCGAATATTCAGGAGATCCGTGCCCGCGGTGCCCGCATCATCGCGATCGCCGAAGAGGGCGACGTGGCCGTGCTGCCGTTCGCGGACACCGTCATCCGCATCCCGCTGGCCGCGCCGCTGTTCGAACCGCTCCTCGCCGTGGTCCCGCTGCAGATCTTCGCGATGGCGCTGGCCACCGCGAAGGGACTGGATGTCGACCAGCCGCGCAACCTGGCAAAGTCCGTCACCGTCGAATAACAGCCGCGTCGAATTAGAGCCGCCACCGCAGAAGGACAGCCGCCACCGCAGGGTGGGCACCGGCAGGGCCGCAGCCGCCGGTGGAGAGGGGAGCCGCATGATCCGGGGAATCGGGGTCGACATCGTTGACCTCGCACGCTTCGAACGGCAGGTCCTGCGCACCCCCGGGCTGATACCCCGGCTCTTCACCGAAGCCGAACGCGCCCTCCCGGTGCACTCCCTCGCCGCGCGGTTCGCGGCCAAGGAGGCCCTGATCAAGGCCCTCGGCGACAGCACCGGTGTCAGCTGGCAGGAGATGGGCGTCATCACCGACACCCACGGCAACCCCGCTTTCGCGCTGCACGGCGCCGCCCAGGCCGCGGTGACGGCGCGCGGCGTGACATCCGTGCACCTCACCATGACCCACGACGCCGGGGTGGCCTGCGCGTTCGTGGTCATCGAGGGTGACGCATGAGCGGCTTCCGGGAAGCGGTCATCGACCTCGGCGCGGTCTTCGCCAACGTCGCGCACCTCAAGAGCGTAATCGGCACCCCCCACCTGATGGCGGTCGTCAAGGCGAACGCCTACGGCCACGGGGCCGTGCCGGTGGCCCGCACCGCCCTCGCCGCCGGAGCCGACTGGCTCGGGGTCGCGGACATCGACGAGGCCCTCGAACTGCGTGCCGCGGGCATCGACGCGCCCCTGCTGGCCTGGCTGCACGATCCGGATGCCGACTTCGGCGCCGCCCTCGCGCGGAATGTCGACCTCGGGGTGTCCTCGGCGCGGCAACTGCGACAGATCACGGATGCCGCGGCGGCCCTCAGCGTCGTCGCCGGAGTGCAGATCAAACTGGAAACCGGCCTCAACCGAAACGGCGTGCACGAGCCGGACTGGGCCGAGGTCTTCGCTCTCGCCGCCGAGTTCGAGCGGGCCGGCCTGCTCACCGTCACCGGCATCTTCAGTCACCTCTCGAACGCGTCCGCCGCCGACGACGCCGAGGCGATCGAGCGCTTCGAACGTGGACTCAGCCTGGCCGCTGCGGCCGGACTGACCCCGACCCTGATCCACCTGGCCTCCACGGCCGCGGCCCTGCGGGTGCCGGCGGCGCGGTACACGATGGTGCGCGTGGGCATCGGAATGTACGGGCTGTCCCCGTTCGACGACCAGACGCCGCGCGACCTGGGGCTCACCCCGGCGATGACGCTGCGCGGGCGGGTCGCCGCCGTGCGCCGGGTCGCCGCCGGCGCCGGAGTCTCCTACGACTACCTCTGGCGCGCGCCCGTCGACGGTTTCCTGGCCCTCGTGCCGCTCGGTTACGCGGACGGGGTGCCGCGGCAAGCCTCCGGCACCGCGCGCGTCACCGTCGGCGCCGCCACGCATCCCATCGTCGGGCGCATCGCGATGGACCAGTTCGTCGTCAGCGTCGGCGACGAGGCCGTGGAAGTCGGCGACCCGGTGGTGCTGTTCGGCGACCCCGAGGCGGGCGTTCCCGGCGCCACCGAGTGGGCCGAGGCCGCCGGCACGATCAACTACGAGATCGTCACCCGGATCGGGCATCGCGTGCCGCGCACCTACCTGAACCCGGACCCGGCTGACACGCCGCCGGCCGCCACGCAGCCCGCCACGCCGCCGGCCGCCACGCCGCGCGCCGCCGACCGTGCCGCACGCTGAGGGTCCCGACATGCGCAGAACAATCCCGGACGCCGACAGCATGCACGATTTCGGTGCCGAGGTCGCCGCGCTGCTCCGCGCCGGCGACCTGGTCGTGCTGACCGGGCCGCTCGGGGCAGGCAAGACCACGTTCACCCGCGGCCTCGGCGAGGGACTGCACGTGCGCGGCTCGGTCACCAGCCCCACCTTCGTGCTGGCCCGCACCCATCCGAGCACGGTCGGCGGGCCGCCGTTGGTGCACGTCGACGCCTACCGGCTGTCCAGCGCCGTCGAACTCGACGACCTCGACATCGACTTCGCGCATTCCATCGTGGTGGTCGAGTGGGGCCGCGGCATGCTCGACGGCATCACCGAGTCCTGGCTGGACATCGAGATCGAACGGCCGGTCGGCGCCTCGCAGGCCCCGGCATCCGTCACCGGCGACCCCGCCGAGGTGCTCGACCTCGACGAGCCCCGCACGGTCACCCTCACGCCCCACGGCCCCCGCTGGGCTCCCAACGAATTCGACGGAGATTCTGCTCTAAAAAGCCTCTAAGCGGCACAACTCGGCCCAAAACCCCAAAATCTCCGTCGAATTCGCTCGGGCGGGCGTGAGCAGGCAGGGCAGGCAGAGCAGGGCAGGGCGGGCGCGGGGGCGGGCGGTGAGATGGCGGGGAGGCGCAGCGAATAGGCTGGGGAGGTGCTTCTCGCCATCGATACCTCCGCCGGCACGAGCGTCGCCCTCGTCGACCTCGACCGCGGCGTCATCGCCCACCACGAAACCGGCGACACCATGCGCCACGCCGAGGTGATCGGCCGGCTCATCGCCGCCTGCCTGTCCGAGGCCGATCTGCCGGTCGCCGCCCTCTCCGGAGTGGTCGGCGGAATGGGCCCGGGCCCGTTTACCGGGCTGCGCGTCGGCATCGCCGCCGCCCGCGTATTCGCCCTGGGGGCGGGGGTGCCGTTCGTACCCGTCGTCAGCCACGACGCCGTCGCCTTCGGTCGGTACCGCGACGGCCATATCGGCGGGCTCGTCGTCGTCACGGATGCGCGCCGCCGCGAGGTCAACTGGTCGGTGTACAGCGGGGCGGATGCCGCGGGCCTGCCGATCCGCGTCGCCGGGCCGGGTGTGGCCAAACCCGCCGTGCTGCTGGAGGACGACTGGGACCACGCCGGGGTGCCCCGCCACGACGCGGCCACCGTCTCCGCGGCGGACCTGGGCCTGGTGGCCGAACTGATGTGGGCGCACGGGCATCCGTTCGCCGGTGACGAAGCGATCTACCTGCGCTCTCCCGACGTCACCTTGTCCAACGGCCCGAAACGGGTGAGCTGAGATGACCTGGCAGCTGCGCCGGCCCGGCGCCGCCGATGTGGACGCGATCATGGCGCTCGAGAGCCGGATTTTCGCGACCGACGCCTGGTCCGCCGAGGCGATGGCGCGCGACGTCGCCGACCCGAACTGCTACTACCTGGTCGCCTTCCCACCCGACTCGCCCGACCGGATCGAGGCCTACGCCGGCCTGCTGGCCCCTCGCGGCGCCCGGGAAGGCGACGTCCAGACCATCGCGGTCACCGAGCACGCCCGCGGCCACGGGCTCGGCCGCACCCTGATGCTCAGCCTGATCGCGGAGGCACGGAAGCGGGGCGTCCGCGAGGTCTTCCTCGAGGTGCGCGCCGACAACCCCTCCGCCCAGGAGCTGTACCGGCGGCTCGGTTTCGAGGAAATCGGAGTGCGCCGCGGCTACTACCAGCCAGACAACGTCGACGCGATCGTAATGCGACTCGACGTGCCTCTGCCCGTCTCGTCCCTGACACCGGAGCCCCTGACACCGGAGCCCCTGACGTCGGAAACCCTCGCGCCGGAGGCCGCCGAATGAACCGCTCCAATCCGCTCGTCCTCGGCATCGAGACCTCGTGCGACGAGACCGGGATCGGGATCGTGCGCGGCACCACCCTGCTCTCGAACACGATCGCGTCATCGATGGACGAGCACGCCCGCTACGGCGGAGTCGTGCCGGAGGTGGCCGCGCGCGCGCACCTCGAGGAGCTCGTGCCCGCGATCCGGGCGGCAACGCTGGAGGCCGGCATCCGCCTGGACGAGATCGACGCCGTGGCCGTCACCAGCGGCCCCGGGCTGGCCGGAGCGCTCATGGTCGGGGTCGCCGCCGCCAAGGCCCTCGCCCTGTCGCTCGGCAAGCCGATCTACGCGGTCAACCACCTTGTCGGCCACGTCGGGGCGGACGTGCTCCGGATGGGGGCCACCGACACCGCCGAACCCCTCGAATACCCGACCATCGCGCTCCTCGTCTCCGGCGGGCACACCTCTCTGCTGCTGGTGCGCGACCTGGTCTCCGACGTCGAACTCCTCGGCGAGACCATCGACGATGCCGCCGGCGAGGCGTTCGACAAGGTGGCGCGGGTGCTCGGCCTGCCCTACCCCGGCGGGCCCCAGATCGACCGGGCGGCGCTGGAGGGCGACCCTTCCGCCATCCGTTTCCCCCGTGGTCTGAGCCAGACCAAGGACATGGCCAAACACCGCTACGATTTCTCCTTCTCCGGGCTCAAGACCTCGGTCGCCCGCTGGGTCGAACAGAAGCGCGACGCGGGCGAAACCGTGCCCGTCGCAGACGTCGCGGCCAGTTTCCGGGAGGCGGTCGTGGACATCCTGCTCACCAAAGCCGTCGCGGCCTGCGTCGACCTCGAGGTGCCGCGGCTCCTGCTCGGCGGCGGGGTGATCGCGAACGCCCGGCTGCGTCTGGTGGCCGAGCAACGCACGGATGCCGCCGGCATCGCCCTGCGCATCCCGCCGTTGTCGCTCTGCACCGACAACGGCGCCATGATCGCCGCGCTCGGCGCCCAACTGATCATGGCCGGGCACGAGCCCTCGTCAATGGAGTTCGGCGCGGATTCGACCCTTCCGGTCTCGGAGATCCAGGTCTAAGTCCCGGCCAGAGCGGTGTTTACGCTCCGACCGGGTATTCTGGCTTGCACGGGCGCCGTTCGTCTGGTCCGTTGACACCCCATCTGGCGGGGTGCCACTATGGCACCGCCAGATGTTCACTTGCCCAGATGTTCAGTTCTGTCCAGAAGGAGCTTCGCCATGACCGACCCCAACCTGACGCCGGGTACCCCGCCGATGTTCCAGCCGCCCGCGGCCCCCGCGAACCCGGCGCCCGGCACGCCCCAGGTTCAGGCTGCACCGGCCTACGGGCAGAACGCGGCGTACCCGCAGCCGTACGCTGCGCAGGGCTCGTCCGAGAAGTACAACGTGCTGGCGATCATCTCGCTGGTGACCGCGGTGCTCTCGATTTCTCTGGCCGCCATCATCACCGGCCACATCGCCCTGAGCCAGATCGGCAAGACCGGCGAGAAGGGCCGCGGCCTCGCGATTGCCGGCCTGATCATCGGTTACGCGAGCCTGGTTCTCTCGGTCATCATCGGGGGGCTGCTCGTCCTCGCGATCGCCAGCGACCCGACCATCCTCAACAACATGTGAACGAAAACCGGAATCTCGACACCAGGATTCCGGCACAGCTGACGCACTGGAACCCGATCACGGCAGACGCCGTGCGGAAAGGAAGCAACTCAGATGAGTGATTCGAATACCCCCGGCCCCGGCGTCCCGCAGGTCCCCGACGTCCCCCAGGTGCCGGACGTGCCCCAGGTCCCCGACATTCCCCAGTCCGCGGATGTGCCGCCCGCCGCCCAGCCCGTGCGGCCGGCCCAGCCCGTGCCGCCCACCGCCCAGCCCGTGCCGCCGTTCTCCGGCGGCCAGACGCCCCCACCCGGGTACGGACCCCCGACGCCGCCCCCGGCCGGGCCGGCCCCGCCTCCGACCCAGCCGTCGGCCGGACCGACCCAGCCACCCGCCTACTACGGCGCTCCGACGACCCCGCCTCCCGCCTACGGCGCCCCGTCCTCGGATCCCTACGGGGGCGCGCCGGCGGCCAAGCAGCCGATTTTCAGCATCCTCTCGCTCGTGGCCGGCGTGATCGGAATCCTCGGGTTCCCGATCGTCTTCATCCCGATCGCGGGCGGCATCCTCGGGCTGTTCGTTCCGGCCGCGGCCGTCGTGCTGGGGTTCCTCGGCCGGTCGAAGGAACCGCAGGCCCGGGGCTTCTGGCTGACCGGCATCATCACCGGGTTCGTCGGCGTCGCCCTGGCGTTGGCGAGTATCCTGATCTGGGCCGTTATCTTCGCCAGCATGCCCAACAGCTACTCGTACTGAGTTTCACCGCGGGTGCCTGACCGGCGCACCGTTCGGGCGCACGGATGCGGCGGCGCCCGTTTACAGCATGTCGGAGGCAGCAGGAATGGTTGGGGAGTACCGGGACCCGTCGGACGACGTCGACGACTTCCGGCTCGACCTCACCCGACCGCCGGCTTCGGTCGAGGGCGAACTGGACTATGCGTCGACGGTGACGGCTCCCACCGAGTGGGTGCCGTATGTCTACACGGACACCGAGCTGCGTGCCCACGCCGAGCGTCACGGCCTGTCCGTCGCCGCGCTCGTCTTCGGCCTGCTGGGACTGCTGGTCGCCATCTTCGGCGTCTGGGGTGCCGCCCTGTCGCTGGCCGCGATCGTCCTGGCGATCATGGCCCGCGCCACGGAGCACCGGTCGGGCGCGCTCTGGGTCTACGGCCTGGTCACCGGTCTCGCGGGCCTGCTCATCGCCGCCGGGTGGGTGCTGGTCATCACCCTCGTGCTGATGTCCGCCGTCAGCTGAGCGCCGACACCCGCTCGACCAGCAGGGCCACCCGGTGTCCGGCGGCCCGCGTCAGGACGAGCGTTCCTGACTCCGGCCCCTTCAGCCGCAGCCGGGTGCGCAGGGTGGCCGGGTCCACGTCCACGCCGCGCTTCTTGATCTCCAGGGTGCCGATCCGGCGTTCCTGCAGCGCGAGGCGCAGCTTCTTCTCGTCGACCGGCAGGGTCTCGAGCACCCGGAACGCGGTGGCGAACGGCGTGCGCACCAGGCTGGCGGAGGTCAGGTAGGCGATGGACTCGCTCAGCATCAGCGCGTCCAGCGAGCGGGCCAGGTCGCCGATCAGGCGGGCACGGATGATCGCACCGTCCGGCTCATAGAGGTAGTCGCCCAGCACCCCCACCGGGGCGTCCTCGCTGTCGGCCGGGGCGTTCAGCTCATGGCTCCCGTCCCGACCCAGCAGCAGGGCGGACCGGCGGATCCCGGTGCGGGCCAGGCTGCCGAACCAGAGCGCCATCTCGACGAGCTTGCCGTCCACGGACACCCACTGCGCTTCAGCGTCGACCGGGATCTGCTCCCGGTCGTGCCCGGGGCCGAGCTTGACGCCGATGGGCATCCGTTCGCGGAGGCCGAAGACGAAGTCGAGGCTGGGGGAGTAGTCCTCCGGCCGGGTCAGGCGGGAGGTGTTGGTGTGCCCGGCCGTGCGGCGGGCGGGGTCCAGCCAGGCGGCGTCGAAACCGGTGAGGTCGACGCTCTCGGCGTCGGCGTTCAGCACGGTCGCGTTCTCGAACGGGGCCAGGTTGAAGCTGGCGACGGTGGCCGTCACCTCGTCGGCGTCGACCGCGGTCACCTCGAGGTCCATCGCCGCCAAGGCCATTGCGTCACCGCCGATCCCGCAGCCGAGGTCGACGACGCGGTTCAGCGAGGCGCCCGCGAAGCGGCCCGCGTGGAGGGCCGCGACGCGCAGCCGGGTGGCCTGTTCGAGGCCGGTCTCGGTGAACAGCATGCGGCCGGCGAACTCGCCGAACTTGGGCACGGCCCTGGCGCGCAGCCGGGACTGGCCCAGAACCGCGGCCACCAGCCCGGGGGCGTGGCCGGCCTTGCGCAGATCACTCACCACCCGCACCACGTCGGCGGCCGATTCGTACGGCGGCAGCGAGTCCAGCAGGCGCAAACCCTCCGGAGATAACAGCTCAACGAGCTCAGAGCGTTCCATCCCGCAAACCTATCAACTCGGCCGGGTCTGGCACTCACGTTGCGTGAGTGCCAGAAGCGCCCTAAACTCGACTTAGCACTCTCGCTGTGAGTCTGCTAACTAAGTCTTAGCTAAGAAAGAGGTCAACCGTGTCGGTCTCCATCAAGCCGCTCGAGGATCGCATCGTCATCAAGCAGGTCGACGCAGAGCAGACCACCGCTTCAGGTCTGGTCATTCCTGACACCGCCAAGGAAAAGCCCCAGGAGGGTGAAGTTGTCGCCGTCGGTCCCGGCCGGATCGACGACAACGGAAACCGCATCCCGCTCGACGTCGCCGTCGGCGACAAGGTGATCTACTCCAAGTACGGCGGAACCGAGGTCAAGTTCGGTGGTGAGGACCTCCTCGTCCTGTCGGCTCGCGACGTGCTCGCAGTCGTCGTTCGCTAGTCACACACACTGATCGATAGAATCCCGGATGGCCCTGGCCATCCGGGATTCTTCGTTTTGAGAGAGGCACGAAAGTGCAGGACACGCCCCTTCCGCCTTCCCGGGGTGCCGCGCGCCCGGCGCGCTCGGAGCAGAGCACGGGCCTGATCTACGCGGTTCTGGCGTACACGCTCTGGGGCATGCTGCCCCTCTACTTCCTGTTGCTGGCACCGACCGGGGCCTTCGAGATCGTGCCCTGGCGGGTGCTGTTCTCCCTGGTCTTCTGCGCCCTGCTGATCACGGTCACCCGCAAGTGGCGGTCGTTCCTGGGCCTGCTGCGCAAACGCCGGATCGTCTTCACCATGGGGCTGGCCGGGCTCCTGATCTTCATCAACTGGCAGACCTACGTGTTCGCGGCGCTGAGCGGCCATGTGGTCGAGGCGGCGCTGGGCTACTTCATCAACCCGATCGTGACCGTGTTCCTGGGCGTGCTGCTGCTGCGGGAGAAGCTCCGTCTGCTGCAGTGGGTGGCCGTAGGCATCAGCCTCGGGGCGGTCGTCGTGCTCACCGTCGGGTACGGGGCGCTTCCGTGGGTGTCGCTCGTTCTCGCCTTCTCTTTCGGCTTCTACGGTCTGATCAAGAAGCGGGTCGGCCGGGACGTCGATGCCGTCGCCGGTCTCACGCTCGAAACCGTCTGGCTCGCGCCCCTGGCCGTGGTCCAGCTGATCGTGGTGGGCGCCGTCTCCGGCCTGACCATCGGCACGGTCTCGCCGTGGCACACCGTGCTGCTGCTCCTGGCCGGCGTCATCACGGCCGTTCCGTTGCTGTTCTTCGCCGCCGCGGCCCGTCGCCTGCCGCTGACCTACCTCGGCCTGATCCAGTATTTCGCACCGATCCTGCAGTTCCTCGTCGGCGTCTTCGTGCTGCACGAGCCCATGCCGCCCGAGCGGTGGGCCGGATTCGGCCTGGTCTGGCTGGCCCTGGTCGTGCTTACCGCCGACATGGTCCTGACCGGGCGGGCGCCCCGCCGTTCGTCGCTCGAGCCGGCCTGAGGCCGGATCCGTGCGGCGGCGACGCCTCACGCGCAACAGATCGCCGGTGCGAGCGTCATCGGCCGCCGATAACGATTTGGTCCGCGTTACACGGATGTAACACGGTTGCCTTGTTTCGTGCGTTCCCTGTCAATAATGTGACAGAACGGCAGTCATTCGACCGCCGGCATTTCTCATTCCTAGTCCCAAGGAGCAACATGAGCGTATTCGCGAAGGCCTCGGCCTCCCGCTCAGTCCGGGCCGTCGTCACTGGAGTCGCCATGGTCGGCGTCAGTGCACTTCTGCTCACCGGCTGCAGCAGCAATGCTGCTGAACCCGCTGCGTCGGAGTCGCCCGCGGCGAGCGGTGACGCCCAGACCATCAAAGCCGGTGACCGCAATCTCACCCTGAAGATCGGCACCGTCCTTCCTCAGAGTGGCGCCCTCGCCTTCCTGGGCCCGCCCGAAGAGGCCGGTGTCGCGCTGGCCGTCAAGGACATCAACGACGCCGACCTCGGCATGAAGATCGAGCCCGTCTACCGGGACTCGGGTGACACCACCACGGACACCGCGACCGTGTCGGTGACCGACCTTCTTTCCCAGGACGTCTCCGCCATCATCGGTGCGGCATCCTCGGGCGTCTCCAAGACCGTGATCGACCAGATCACCGGTGCCGGCGTCGTGCAGTTCTCGCCGGCCAACACCTCGGCCGACTTCACGAAGTACGCCGACAAGGACCTCTACTGGCGCACCGCCCCCTCCGACCTGCTGCAGGGCGAAGTCCTGGGCAACCAGATCGCCGAGGACGGCAACAGCACCCTGGGCCTGATCGTGCTGAACGACTCCTACGGCACCGGCCTGGCCGACTCCACCACCGCGGCGTTCGAAGCCGCCGGCGGCAAGGTCGTCGCCAAGTCGCTGTTCAACGAGGGTGACTCCAACTTCGCCGCTCAGATCTCCGAAGTGACCGCGGCCAACCCGGATGCGATCGCCCTGGTCACGTTCGACCAGGCCAAGGTCATCACCCCCGCGCTAGTCGGATCGGGCTTCCCGGGCGACAAGCTCTACTTCGTGGACGGCAACCTGGCCGACTACAGCAAGGACTTCGCTCCGGGGCTCGTCGCCGGCTCGAAGGGAACCCTGCCCGGCCTGGACGTCGGAACGCTCGGTGACTTCACCGACCGTCTGAAGGCGGTCGACCCGACCCTGACCGACTTCAGCTACGCGGCCGAGTCCTACGACGCCGTCATGCTCGTCGCCCTCGCGGCGTACGCGGCCAACGACGTCAAGGGTACGACCATCTCCAAGTACCTGCGCCAGATTTCCGGCGGAACCGGCGACGGCACCAAGGTCACCGACTTCAAGGCGGCGGCCAAGGCCCTCGCCGCCGGCGACCAGGTCAACTACGACGGCTTCTCCGGGCCGGTCACGTTCGACGAGTACGGCGACCCGACCGAGGCCACCATCGGTGTCTACGAGTACGCAGCGGACAACACCTACGCACGCATCAACTAGTCACGAACCAGTCACCGACTGATTAGTGATCAGGAAGGGCCCCGACTCCGGTCGGGGCCCTTCTTCGTGCCCGGTCGTCGTGCCCGGGACTCCGGGCGCCATGCTCGGGCGGGGCGGGGCGGGGCGGGGCGGGGCGGGGCGGGGCGCCGGCGGTGCGTGGCGGCACGGTCCGGCCCCCGGTGACGCCGTCTCCGGCCACGGATGTCGCGGCGCACGCTCTGCACGCCGGCGCAGGTTAGAACCTGCGCCCCGGGCCACATCGTGCGCCACGAGCCACGAGCCACGAGCCACGAGCCACGAGCCACCGGCTCACGAGCCCGACAGCCACGGCGCGCATCCGTTGTTTGGGCACCTCCGGCGAGTTCGCCACTTCCGATCGAGTTCGACTCGCGCACGTGACGAAGTCGACCGGAAGTGTCGAGCTCGAGCGGCGATGACGCGCCCCCGGACCCGACGGCCGCGAGTCCGCTTCTGTGCACCCGGACCCCGGCCACGGTGTCGGCCGGCCCCGTCCCGGTGAGGCCGTATCCGGCCACGGATGTCGCGGCGCACGCTGTGCACGCCGGCGCAGGTTAGAACCTGCGCCCCGGGCCACATCGTGCGCCGTGCGCCGTGCGCCGTGCGCCGTGCGCCGTGCGCCGTGCGCCGTGCGCCGTGCGCCGCGAGCCGCGACGGCGCACCGGTACAACGACGGGTAACGCACGGGCACCCAGGAGCCGCCCACGGGCACGCAGGAGCCGCGCACCGGGCACACAGAAGCGGCGCCCGAGGATCTCTCGGGCGCCGCTTCTGTGTGCGGGTGGTGCGGGTGTGCCGGGTCAGTCGTCCTGGCCCAGGGTGCCCAGGTACAGGCCGATCACCTTGGGGTCGTTCAGCAGCTCGCGGCCGGTGCCTGTGTACGCGTCGCGGCCCTGGTCGAGCACGTAGCCGCGGTCGCAGATCTGCAGGCAGCGGCGCGCGTTCTGCTCCACCATGATCGTGGTCACGCCGGCCTTGTTGATCTCCTTGACCCGCAGGAACGCCTCGTCCTGGCGCACGGGGGACAGGCCGGCGCTGGGCTCGTCGAGCAGCAGCACGTGCGGGCCCATCATCAGGGCCCGCGACATCGCCACCATCTGGCGTTCGCCGCCCGAGAGCGAACCCGCCCGCTGCTGCAGCCGCTTCTTCAGCTCCGGGAAGATCTCGGTGACGAACTCGAGCCGCTCGTGCAGGCCCTTCGGCTTCAGGAACATCCCCATCTCCAGGTTCTCCTGGATGCTGAGGGTCGGGAAGACGTTGTTCGTCTGCGGGACGAAGCCGACGCCCTTGGCCACGAGCTTGTTCGCCTTCAGGTTGGTGATGTTCTCACCGCGCAGCAGGATCTCGCCCTCGCGCACCTTGACCTGGCCGAAGATCGACTTGAGCAGCGTCGACTTGCCGGCGCCGTTCGGGCCGATGATGCCGATCAGTTCACCGTCGTAGGCGGTCAGCGAACACGCGTTCAGGATGTTCACGCCCGGCAGGTAGCCGGCCGTGACCGTTTTGACCTCGACGACGGGTTCCCCGGTGGGGACGTAGACCGGCGGGGCGGTCGGGCTGGAGTTCGTCAATCGAGCAGCTCCTTAATGGCTTCGACATGTTCGGTTTCGGCCGCAGGATCCTCGCCGAGGTCTTCGTCGTGGTGCTGGCCCAGGTAGGCGTCGATCACGGCGGGGTTGCGCATGACCTCGTGCGGGTCGCCCTCTGCGACGACCTTGCCCTCGGCCATGACGATGACCCAGTCCGCGATGTGGCGCACCATGTGCATGTCGTGTTCGACGAACAGAACGGTCATGCCCTGCGTCTTCAGGTTCAGGATGTGGTCCAGCAGCGACTGGGTCAGCGCCGGGTTCACCCCGGCCATCGGCTCGTCGAGCATCACCAGGGTCGGTTCGCTCATCAGGGCCCGCGCCATTTCGAGTAGCTTGCGCTGCCCGCCGGACAGGCTCGCGGCGTAGTCGTCCTTCTTGGTGTCCAGTTTGAAGCGCTCGAGGATGTCGATGGCGCGCGCCCGGTTGTCTTCTTCCTGCTTGCGCCAGAAGAAGGGGAAGATCGCCCGGAACAGGTTCTCCCCGGTCTGGCCCTTCGCGCCCAGCAGCATGTTGTCCATCACGGTCAGCAGGCCCAGCGCCTTCGTGAGCTGGAACGTGCGCACCTGGCCCATCCTGGCCACCTTGAACGCCGGCATGCCGGAGAGGGACCGACCCTCGAAGGTCCAGGAACCGGTGTCGGGCTTGTCGAAGCCGGTGAGCAGGTTGAAGAGGGTGGTCTTGCCGGCGCCGTTGGGCCCGATGAGCGCCGTGATGGCACCGCGGGGGATCTCCACATGGTCGACGTCGACGGCTTTGAGGCCGCCGAAGGTGCGGCTCACGCCATCCGCCACCAGGATCGGGTCTCTCTTCTTGCAGCCGGGTGCGGCCTCGCCGATGTGCAGATCCGTGGACTTGATCGGCTTGTTGCTCGGAACGGTGTTATTTGACAAAGGCCAACTCCTTCTTGTTTCCGAAGATGCCCTGCGGTCTGAATATGACGATGAGCATGATTGCGACGCCGACGAGGATGAACCGCAGCTGGCCGGCCTGGATGCTGGTCATGAACGGCAGCCAGCCCGCCTCCACCGCTCGGGCGATGAAGCCGGAGAAGAAAGAGAGCAACACCCAGAAGATCATCGAGCCGATGACCGGGCCGAGAATCGTCGACGCGCCGCCGAGCAGGAGGATCGCGTAGATGAAGAACGTCAGCGAGGTCTGGTAGTTCGAGGGCACCACGGCTCGGGGGAGCACGAAGATCATGCCCGCGATCGTGCCGAACACGCCACCGAGAATCAGGGACTGCATCTTGTAGGAGTAGACGTTCTTGCCGAGGGCGCGCACGGCATCCTCGTCTTCACGGATGCCCTTGATCACGCGACCCCACGGGCTGCGCATGATCTGCCAGGTTAACAGGCAGGCGAGGACCACGATCGTCCAGGCCACGATGCGCAGCCACCAGTCGTAGGCGTTGTACTCGAACGGCCCGAAGCCGTACGTGCCCTCCGGGATCGGGTTGAGTGAGCTGAAGCCGCCCTTGTACCCGCTCAGCCCGTTCGCCGAGCCGGTGAGCGGCTCGAAGGTGTTCGTCGTGAACAGAAGCCGCACGATCTCGGCCGCGGCGATCGTCACGATCGCCAGGTAGTCCGCCCGCAGACGGAGGGTCGGAATGCCCAGGATCAGGGCGAAGACCACGGATGCGCCGACCCCCACCAGCACGGCACCCCAGACAGGGAAGCCAAAGCTGAGGGTGGAGATGGCGAAGCCGTAGGCGCCGAGGGCCATGAAGCCGGCCTGGCCGAAGTTCAGGAGGCCGGTGTAGCCGAAGTGGATCGCCAGCCCGAGCGCCGCGAGGGCGTAGGCGGCGGTGGTCGGGCTGATCAGCTCGACGGCTGCGTTGCTAAAGATTGCTCCCCAGTCGATCATCGGATGCCCTTCTAGCCAATTCTCTCTTTGCGACCCAGGATGCCTTGCGGCCGAAGCAGCAGCACCAGGATCAACACGACAAGTGCGCCGACGTATTTAAGGTCGGAGGGAAGCCACAGCGTCGACAGTTCGACGAACAGGCCGACGATGATCGAACCGATCAGGGCACCGAAGGCGGTGCCGAGACCGCCGAGGGTGGTCGCCGCGAAGACGAGCAGCAGGATCTGGAAGCCCATGTCCCAGCTGACGCCCGGCCGGAAGTAGGCCCACAGGATGCCGCTGAGCCCGGCGAGACCGCCGCCGACCACCCAGACGATCCGGATGACGCCGTCGACGTCGATCCCGCTGGCCGAGGCCAGGCTGGGGTTGTCGGAGACGGCGCGGGTCGCCTTGCCGATGCGGGTGCGCAGCAGGAAGAAGGAGACCGCCAGCAGCACCACGATGCTGATGCCCATGCTGGCGAGGTCGATCACGGAGAGCCGGATCGGACCGAGCTTCATGTCGGCCAGTCCGGAGCCCGGCAGCTGGCTCGTGCCGCCGCCGACGAAGAACTGGAAGACGTAGCGCAGGGCGAGGGAGAGGCCGATGCTCACGATCATGAGCGGGATCAGGCCGACGCCCTTGCGCCGCAGCGGTTTCCAGATCACCGCGTCGAGACTCCAGCCGAGCCCGGCGCTGAGCAGGATGGCGATGATGATCGCCGCCCAGACCGGCACGTGCAGGGTGACGGAGAAGAGCAGCGTCATCAGGGCGCCGAAGGTGATCATCTCGGCGTGGGCGAAGTTGCTCAGGCCCGTGGTGCCGAAGATCAACGACAGCCCGATCGCCGCCAGGGCGAGGAGAAGGCCGAAGTTGAGCCCGTTCACGAATCGGTTCACGAACTGGTCGAAGAAGCTCACCGTGGAGCGCTTGCCCTCGCCGAGGAAGAAGTTGACCGATTTGACCTTGGTCAGGCCGAACTCCGCCTTGATGACGCTGCCGCCCTTGGCGACGATGACGCCCTTGGGCAGGGTGTCCTCGTCCAGCGCCACGGAGTAGGTGGCCTTCTCGGGCACGCCCACCTTCCATTTGCCGTCGACGCCCGTCTTCACGGATGCCTCGTAGCCGGAGCCCTTGACGGTGATCAGCACGCCGTCGAGCGGTTTCTGGTTGAACTGGACGTTGCCGGCGAGCACGTAGTCGTACTTGTCCGTTCCGACCTCGTCGGCGTGAGCCGGCGCGGCGGAGAGCGTGGCGAACGTGGACATCGTCAAGGCTGCGAAGAGCAGACCGAGAAAGATCACCAGCATTCTGGGTGAGAATCTGCGAACAGCTTCAGTGGAATTCACTGCACCTCCATGGCGGCACCGTTGGGTTTGTGACCGAGCGTGCCCCGGGTCTCACCTGCCAACATCTTTGTTGACAGTAAATGAAGAATATGTCGCCGATGTTACGACGTGGGTCAACACTCCCTAGATCTTCGTACGCGGAATGCGGGGAGCGCAATGTCGCTTAACATTGATGAACCGGTTGGGTCCCTCGGATTCCCGGATTTTTTCCTATCTTTCCGCGTATGAAAAAGGGGTTACATGGATCAGCCAGATCCGTTCGGTTTCACCGGGCTCACCTACGACGACGTGCTGCTTCTGCCGGGGCACACCGACGTCATTCCCAGTGAAGCCGAGACTATGTCTCGGCTGACGCGTCGGATCAGCGTGGCCACACCGCTGCTTTCTAGCGCGATGGACACCGTCACGGAGACCCGGATGGCCATCGCCATGGCCCGCGAAGGCGGCCTCGGCGTGCTGCACCGCAACCTGTCCATTTCGGACCAGGCCGAGCAGGTGGACCTCGTCAAACGCAGCGAATCCGGCATGATTACCAATCCGGTAACAACTTCGCCCGACGCCACCGTGGCCGAGGTCGACGCCCTGTGCGGGCAGTACCGCATCAGCGGCCTCCCGGTCGTCGACTCCGACGGCGTGCTCGTCGGAATCATCACCAACCGGGACATGCGCTTCGTCTCCAGCACGAAGAAGCACACCACGCTCGTGCGCGAGGTGATGACGAAGGCGCCGCTGATCACCGGCAAGGTCGGCATGGCGCCGATGGACGCCGTCGCCATCTTCGCCACCCACAAGATCGAGAAGCTTCCCCTCGTCGACGACGCCGGCCGGCTCACGGGCCTGATCACCGTCAAGGACTTCGACAAGAGCGAGGAATACCCCTTCGCGACGAAGGACGACGCGGGTCGCCTGCGCGTCGGCGCAGCCATCGGCTTCTTCGGTGACGCCTGGCAGCGAGCCACCGCGCTGCTCGACGCGGGCGTGGACGTGCTCGTCGTCGACACCGCCAACGGCGACAGCGCCGGCGTGCTCGACATCATCCGCCGTTTGAAGACCGACCCGGCCTTCGCCGCGGTCGACGTCATCGGCGGCAACGTGGCGACCCGCTCCGGCGCCCAGGCGCTCATCGACGCCGGTGCGGACGCGATCAAGGTCGGGGTCGGCCCCGGCTCCATCTGCACCACCCGCATCGTCGCCGGCGTCGGCGTTCCGCAGATCACCGCCGTCTACCAGGCGTCGCTCGCGGCCCGGGAGACCGGCATCCCGGTCATCGCCGACGGCGGGTTGCAGTACTCCGGCGACATCGCGAAGGCCCTCGTGGCCGGAGCGGACACCGTCATGCTCGGTTCCCTCCTCGCCGGCTGTGACGAGAGCCCCGGCGAGCTCGTCTTCGTCAACGGCAAGCAGTTCAAGACGTACCGCGGCATGGGTTCGCTGGGCGCGCTGCAGAGCCGCGGCACGAAGACCTCCTACTCCAAGGACCGCTACTTCCAGTCGGATGTCCCCTCCGACGACAAGCTCATCCCGGAAGGCATCGAGGGCCAGGTGCCGTACCGCGGCCCCGTGTCCGCCGTGGCCTACCAGCTCATCGGCGGCCTGCGCCAGTCCATGTTCTACGTGGGCGCTCGCACGATCGACGAGCTCAAGCAGAAGGGCAAGTTCGTGCGGATCACCGCCGCCGGGCTGAAGGAGTCGCACCCGCACGACGTGCAGATCGTGGTCGAGGCACCCAACTACCGCCGCTGACCTTCCTCGCCGAGCCGTGAGTTTCGCCCCCGTTTCTTGAATTTTTGGGGGCGTTGCTCACTGTTCGGCGGGTCTCGGCAGGCTCGAGCACCGGCGCGCCTGGGGCTCGGGATCGGTCAGACGGATGCGGCGAGGCGGGAGACCGCTTCGCCGAGAACCTCGGGAGAACAACCGAAATTGAGGCGCGCGTAGCCCAGGCCCGGCAGGCCGAACTTCGGGCCGGGGCTCAGCGCCACCCGGCCCCGCTCGAGCGCCACCAGGGCGGGGTCGTCGCCCCAGCCCAGGCTCCGCAGGTCCAGCCAGGCCAGGTAGCCCGCTCCCGGCTGCCGGTAGCCCACGCCCGGAAGTTGCGCGTCGAGCAGACCGGCCAGCAGCAGCCGGTTGGCCTGCAGCGCGGTGATCACCCCGCCCAGCCACGGCTCACCGTGCTGCCAGGCGGCGATGCCCGCGATCAGCCCGAACTGGCTCGTGCGCCAGCCGACTTCCACCGGCAGGGCGGAGACGAGTCCGCGCATCCGTTCTGAGCCGGTCACGATCACCGCGCACTTGAGCCCGGCCAGATTCCAGGCCTTGCTCGCGCTGGTCACGCAGATGCCGTGCTCCGCCGCCTCCGCCGACACGCACAGGTAGGGGGTGAAGACGGCGTCGCCGTAGGTGAGGGGGGCGTGCACCTCGTCGCTGATCACCGTGACGCCGTAGCGCGCGGCCAGTTCGGCCAGCGCCACGAGGTCCTCCACCGTGTGCGGATGCCCGACCGGGTTGTGCGGGTTGCAGAGCAGGACGCACCGCGCCCCGTCGATGAACGCCCGTTCCAGCCCGTCCAGGTCGAGGTTCCAGCCGGCCTGCCCCGAGAGGAGCGGCACGGCGACCACCCGCCCGCCGGCCTCGGGGACCAGGTCGAAGAACGGCGGGTAGACCGGGGGAGTGATCACGACCGCGTCGCCCGGCCGGATCCGGAGCCGCAGGGTCTCGACGATCGCGACGCTGACATCCGTGGTGCTGGTCACCTGCTCCGGGTCCACCCGCCAGCCCCAGCGGCGGCCGGCGAACCCGGAGAAGGCCGCACCGAGTCCGTTGGCCGGGGCGATGTAGCCGGTGTCGCTGCGCCGCACCGCCGCCACCAGGGCGTCCTGGATCGGCTCGGCGAGAGGGAAGTCCATTTCAGCGACGAACAGCGGCAGCACGTCCGGGGGGTAACTGCGCCATTTCATGCTCGTGCGTTCGCGGAGAAAGGACAACGGATCGGCGGCGACATCCATGACGTCAGGATGCCCCAACTCCCGTTCGGCGTCGAGGTCGCGTGCCCCGCCTGCCCGGCGTTCGCCCCGAGGCAGTCGGCGGCACCTAAACTGGGAACATGGAAATCGAGATCGGCCGTTCCAAGCGCGCTCGCCGCGTGTATGCCTTCGACGACATCGCGATTGTGCCCAGTCGGCGCACCCGCGACCCGGAGGACGTGTCGGTCAGCTGGACCATCGACGCGTACCAGTTCGCGATCCCGTTCCTCGCGGCGCCGATGGACTCCGTGGTGTCGCCGAAGACGGCCATCATGATGGGCCAGCTCGGCGGCGTCGGCGTGCTCGACCTCGAGGGCCTCTGGACCCGCTACGACGACCCGGAACCCCTCCTCGCCGAGATCCGAGAACTGCCCGCCGACCTGGCCACCGCGCGCATGCAGCAGATGTACTCCGAGCCGATCAAGCCGAGCCTGGTCACCGAGCGTCTCGCCGAGATCCGCGCGGCCGGCGTGACCGTGGCCGGCGCCCTGTCGCCGCAGCGCACCCAGGAGCTGTACGAGACCGTCGTCGCAGCCGGCGTCGACCTGTTCGTGATCCGCGGCACCACGGTTTCCGCCGAGCACGTGTCGCAGAACCAGGAACCCCTCAACCTCAAGAAGTTCATCTACGAGCTCGACGTGCCCGTGATCGTGGGCGGCGCGGCCACCTACACCGCTGCCCTGCACCTCATGCGCACCGGCGCGGCCGGGGTGCTCGTCGGCTTCGGCGGCGGTGCGGCCTCGACCACCCGCGCCTCTCTCGGCATCCACGCCCCGATGGCCACGGCCGTCGCCGACGTGGCCGGCGCCCGCCGGGACTACATGGACGAGTCCGGCGGACGCTACGTGCACGTCATCGCAGACGGAGGCCTCAACACCTCCGGCGACATCGTCAAGGCCATCGCCTGCGGCGCGGACGCCGTCATGCTCGGCACCGCACTGGCCCGGGCGACGGATGCCCCCGGCGGCGGTTTCCACTGGGGCGCCGAGGTGCACCACTCGCAGCTGCCCCGCGGCAAGCGCGTCGAGGTGGGCGCCCTCGCCCCGCTCGAGACCATCCTCTACGGCCCCACCCCGATCGCCGACGGCACCGCGAACCTCGTCGGCGCGCTGCGCCGTTCGATGGCCACGACCGGCTACTCCGACCTGAAGGAATTCCAGCGGGTCGAGGTCGTCGTCGCGCCGTACCGCGGGAACTAGGCACCGGTAGTTGTCGCGCCGTACCGAGTGAACTAGCGTCAGGGTAAGCACCACACCATTCGATGGGAGTGAGCACATGGCAACAGGCAACTCGGTGTCCCGGTCCAGGAAACTGGGCCCGGACGAGCGCGCGGCGGCACTGGAGCGGCTGAAGGGGAAAGAGCTCGACATCCTCGTCGTCGGCGGTGGCATCGTCGGTTCCGGTGCGGCCCTGGACGCCGTGACCCGGGGCCTGAGCGTCGGCATCCTTGAGGCCAGGGACTGGGCGTCGGGCACGTCGAGCCGGTCGTCGAAGCTGGTGCACGGCGGCATCCGTTACCTGGAACAGCTGGACTTCAGGCTGGTGCGGGAGGCCCTGATCGAGCGCGGCCTTCTGCTGCAGCGCATCGCGCCGCACCTGGTGAAGCCGGTGCGCTTCCTCTACCCGCTCACGACCCGGTTCAAGGAACGCTTCTACGTGGGCGCCGGCATGCTGCTCTACGACCTGTTCTCCTACACCGGCGGGCGTCCGCCCGGGGTGCCGCATCACCGCCACCTGTCCAAGCGGCAGGTGCGGGGACTCGTGCCCAGCCTCCGGGACGACGCGATGCACGGCGGCATCGCGTACTACGACGCCCAGGTCGACGACGCGCTCTACGTGGCCTCGCTCGTGCGCACGGCATCGTTCTACGGCGCGCACGCGGCCAGCCGGGTGCGCGTCGAGGGGTTCATCAAGGTCGGCGAGCGGGTGGTGGGCGTGCACGCGCACGACCTGCAGACCGGCGAGCGGTTCGAGGTGCGGGCCAAGCAGGTCGTGAACGCGACCGGGGTCTGGACCGACGACACCCAGCGCATGGTCGGCGAACGCGGCACGTTCAAGGTTCGGGCCTCGAAGGGCATCCACCTGGTCGTGCCCCGGGACCGGTTCCAATCGGCGATGGGCATGCTGCTGCGCACCGAGAAGAGCGTGCTGTTCGTGATCCCCTGGGGCCGGCACTGGCTGATCGGCACGACCGACACCGACTGGCACCTGGACAAGGCGCACCCGGCGGCCACGGCCGCGGACATCGACTACCTGCTCGAAACCGTCAACACGGTGATGCGGGTGCCGCTGACCAGGGAAGACGTCGAGGGGGTCTACGCGGGACTCCGGCCCCTGCTGGCCGGGGAATCGGAGAGCACGTCGAAGCTGTCCAGGGAGCACCTCGTCGGCCATTCCGTGCCGGGACTGGTCGTGATCGCGGGCGGCAAGTGGACCACCTACCGGGTGATGGCGAAGGATGCGATCGACGCGGCCGTCGCTGCCCTCGACGGCCGGATTCCGGCATCGACCACGCACGACATCCCGCTGCTCGGGGCCGAGGGTTACCAGGCTGCGTGGAACAAGCGCAGCCGGATCGCCAGGGCCTTCGGCCTGCACACGGTGCGGATCGAGCACCTGCTGAACCGCTACGGCACCCTGACCGACGAACTGCTCGACCTCATCCGCGAGACACCGTCGCTGGCCGACCCGCTGCCGGGGGCCGACGACTACATCGAGGCGGAGGTCGTCTATGCGGCCTCGCACCTGGGCGCCCTGCACCTCGAGGACGTGCTCGCCCGGCGCACCCGCATCTCGATCGAGGCCTGGGATCGCGGCGTGTCCGCGGCTCCCGTGGCGGCCCGCCTGCTTGCCGGGGTGCTCGGCTGGGACGAGGCCCGGGAACAGCGCGAAGTGGGCCACTACCTCAAGCGGGTCGCGGCCGAACGGGCGTCGCAGAAGCAGCCGGACGACGAGTCCGCCGACCGGGTGCGCCTCGAGGCCCCCGACATCGTCGCCACGAAGTAGGCCAGGGCCAGCGGATGCGGCGCGCTCGCCGCATCCGCTGGTCGTTCCCGCGTCGTTCCCGCCAGCCCGCCCGCGCCTGAACCAATTCGACGGAGATTTTGCCGATTTCGGGCCGGAATGCGCCCCACGGCGCTTTTTAGAGCAAGAGCTCCGTCGAATTGGTTAGGGCAGAGCGGTGCGGGGCGGGGCGGCCGGCGTCCGGCGAGCGTGGGAGTGCACTCCGGTAGACTGGCCCGACTGCCCTCAAGTCTCAGGAGTCGTAACCATGGTTGACGTTAGGCGGGTCAAACTTCCCGGCGTGGGAGTGCTCCACACCTTCATCACGGATGACGGCGGCAAGGTCGGCGTGATCGCCCACCGCTCGGGGCACAGCGACCTCATCACGTTCGCGGACGACGAGGGCGGGCCCGACGCCGCCAAGGTGTCCCTGCGCCTGAACGAGGACGAGGCGCACACCCTGGCCGAGTTGCTCGGCGGCACCCAGATCACCGAGTCGCTCACCGCGCTCGACCAGATCCCCGGCCTCAGCATCGACTGGTTCACCGTCGACTACGAAGACCACATCGCCGGCCAGACGCTGGGGAACCCGGCCGACCGCGGCATCGCGGGCCTCACCGTGGTCGCCGTCGTGCGGGGGGAGTCCGCCAACCCGGCGCCCGCCCACGACTTCCGGGTGTTCCCCGGCGACACGCTCGTCGTCGCCGGCTCGCCGGAGAAGGTCGCGAAGGCTTTCGCGTTCTTCCGCACCGGCGAGGTCAGGGCCAAGACCGTCGATGCGCCGCCCGGGGGCTAACCGATGAACCTCGGCGAAGACCTCATCACTCTTGGCATCCTGCTCGTCGTCGCGTACGTTCTGGGCCGCGCCGGAAAACTGATCGGGCTGCCGTCCATCCCGATCTACATGATCGTGGGGCTCCTGGCGAGCCCGAACAGCGGCTGGTTCCCGCTCAACTTCCACTCGGCGGATATCGAACTGATCGCCATTTTCGGCCTGATCCTGCTCCTGTTCAGCCTGGGACTCGAATTCGACCAGGAGGCATTCTTCGGCGACGCCGGAAAACTCCTGATCTCCGGCGGATCCTACGTGCTGATCAACATGGGCGTCGGCTTCGGGTTCGGCCTCATGGTCGGCTGGGGCACCCGGGAGGCCCTCGTCATCGCGGGGATGACCGGCACCAGCTCGAGCGCCATCATCACCAAGCTGCTGATCGAACTGCGCCGGCTGGCGAACAAGGAAACGCCGATGATCCTCGGCGTCACCGTCGTCGGGGATATCTTCATCGCGATCTACCTGGCGATCGTCTCCGTCGTGCTCAGCGGCAAGACCGAGATCTGGCCGATCGTGCTGCAGCTGAGCATCGCGTTCCTCTTCCTCGTCGTCATGTTCTCCGTCGCCCGCTGGGGGGCGAAGGTGGTGTCCCGGCTGATGCGTACCAAGGACGACGAGCTGTTCACCATCCTTTTCTTCGGGCTCGCCGTGCTCTTCGCCGGGATCGGGGAAATCATCGGGGTGACGGATGCGATCGGCGCCTTCCTGATCGGGGTGGTGCTCGGCGCGAGCACCTACCGCGGCCGGATCGAGCGCGTGGCGGTTCCGCTGCGTGACGTGTTCGGGGCCTTCTTCTTCCTCAACTTCGGCCTCGCCCTCAACGTGGCCGAATTCGGATCGGTCATCACCATCGTGCTGCTCGCCGTCGCGATGACCTTCGTGTTGAGCCTGGTATCCGGGATGCTGATGGCCAGGCTGCACGGCATGGGTGCCCGGGAGGGCCTGAATACCGCGGCGATCTTCGTGAATCGCGGCGAATTCACGCTGATCCTCGCGACCCTCTCGGTCAGCGCTGGCCTCGACCAGCGCCTGCAGCCGTTCGCCGGTCTGTACGTGCTCACCATGGCCATCCTCGGGCCGCTGTTCGCCGCGAACTCGGAGAAGATCGGGGCCGCCCTCCGGCGCCGCAGGAACGCGGTTCCGGTGCCCAGGCGCCCCGTCGACGCGATGCTGGCCGAGGAAATCGCGCTGGTCGAAGCCGTCACCGCCGACACCGGCGCCACGCCCGGCCCAGAGACCCAGCGGGCCGCCGAGCGGGTCGCCGCCCGCGCCCGTCCGGGCTCGGAGCCCGGCGCGCAAGACGAACCGAGCGCCTCCGACTCCATGCTCGATTTCGTCACCGACCGTTTCACCAGCGACGCCGGCCCGGCCGAGAAGCCGCCGCGCGACTCCGGTCGCGGCGCCGGAACAGGGGACTACTCATGACCAAGACCATGCTCCGCCCACGCTGGATCCTCGCCCTGCTCCTGGCTCTGCTGGTCGCGGCGGCCTTCGCTCTCCTCGGCCGGTGGCAGCTCGAGCGCGCCATCGCCTCCGGCGAGGTCGTGGAGCGCACCACCGAGACCGTGCAGCCTCTCGCCGAGGCCGTGCCGCCGGACGGCCCGCCGCGCGAGGCGGCCACGGGCCAGCTGGTCACCGTGGACGGGTCGTTCCTGCCCGGCGACGAGCAACTGATCAGCGACCGCTTCAACGGCGGCGCCAGCGGATTCTGGGTGGTCAGCCGATTCATCACGGCGGACGACGCCGCGAACATCGCCGTGGCGCGCGGCTGGGCGCCGACCGAGCGGGCGGCCGCCGCGGCCATCGACGAGTTCGCCGCCGCGCCGGCCGGTCAGGCGCAGACGTTGACCGGGCGGTTCGTGCCCTCCGAGGCCCCCGTCGTGCCTGACGAGACGCGCGACCCGCACACCCAGACCACCGTCTCGACCGCCGCCCTGATCAACGAGTGGAGGGATTTCACCGACCAGTCCGTCTACGCCGGGTACATCGTCGACACGGATGCCGCCGCCGGCCTGGCCAGGATCGACTCGCCCGCGCCGGTGAGCGATGCCTCCATCAACTGGCTCAACATCTTCTACGCCCTCGAGTGGGCCGTCTTCGCCGGTTTCGCCGTGTTCCTCTGGTACCGGCTCGCGCGCGATGCCTGGGAGCGCGAGCAGGAGCAGGCCGCCATCGCCGCGGCGGAGGCCGTCTAGAATTGGCGCATGCCTCTTGAACCAAAGCCCGCCGACATCCCGAAAATCTCCGGTGCGCTCCGGCTCTACCGGGTGTCCTCGATCATCACCGGTGTTTTCCTGCTGTTGCTCTGCGTCGAAGTCTTCCTGAAGTTCGTCCTTCAGCTGGAGCTCGAGGTGAATGGTCCGAACGGATTCCTCGCCCTCGTGGACCGGGGTACGGTGACCGCGTTCAACCTGAGCACGGGCATCCTGATCGTGCACGGCTGGCTGTACGTGCTGTACCTGTTCAGCGACTTCCAGCTGTGGAGCCTGATGCGCTGGTCGTTCCCGCGCTTCCTGCTGATCGCGCTCGGCGGCATCATCCCGACCCTGTCGTTCTTCCTCGAGGTGCGCGTCGACCGTGAGGTCACCGCCTTCCTGGCGAGCCGTGAGGCCGCCGGCACCGGCACCGGCACCGGTGCCGCCGCCGCGACCGAGCAGGCCCGTTCATGAGCGCCGTGGCCGCCCAGACCGGAGCCCGCCCCGTCCTGGTGGTGGACTTCGGCGCCCAGTACGCGCAGCTGATCGCCCGCCGGGTGCGGGAGGCATCCGTGTATTCAGAGATCGTCGCGCACTCGATCACCGCGGCCGAGGTCGCCGAGAAGAACCCGCTCGGCATCGTGCTCAGCGGCGGACCCTCGAGCGTCTACGCCGAGGGTGCCCCCACCTTCGACCCCGCCATCTTCGACCTGGGCATCCCGATCCTGGGCATCTGCTACGGCTTCCAGGTGATGGCGACGACCCTCGGCGGCGAGGTCGCCCGCACCGGACAGAGCGAGTACGGCGCGACCCCGGTCAGAGTCACCGACAGCAGCAACGCGCTGCTGGCCGGGCAGCCGGCCGAGCAGACCGCGTGGATGAGCCACGGCGACTCCGTGTCGAAGGCCCCCGCCGGCTTCTCGGTGCTCGCCTCCACCGCGTCGACCCCGGTCGCCGCCTTCGCGAATGACGAGCGCCGGCTCTACGGCGTGCAGTGGCACCCCGAGGTCAAGCACTCCGAGTTCGGCCAGAACGTGCTCGAGAACTTCCTGCACCGCGCCGCCGGCATCCCCGGCGACTGGAACAGCGGCAACGTGATCGCCGAACAGGTGGCCCGCATCCAGGCCCAGGTCGGCACCGGCAAGGTCATCTGCGGGCTCTCCGGCGGCGTGGACTCCGCCGTGGCCGCCGCCCTCGTGCACAAGGCCATCGGTGACCAGCTCGTCTGCGTGTTCGTGGACCACGGCCTGCTGCGGCAGGACGAACGCCGCCAGGTCGAGGAAGACTACGTCAAGGCCACCGGCGTGCGCCTGGTCACCGTCGACGTGCGGGAGCAGTTCCTGACCGCGCTCGAGGGCGTCAGCGACCCGGAGACCAAGCGCAAGATCATCGGCCGCGAGTTCATCCGCACCTTCGAGCAGGCCCAGGCCGAGCTGATCCGGGAAGCGGCCGAAACGGATGGCGACCCGATCCGCTTCCTCGTTCAGGGCACCCTCTACCCGGACGTCGTCGAGTCCGGCGGCGGCAGTGGCACGGCCAACATCAAGAGCCACCACAACGTGGGCGGCCTGCCGGAGGACCTGCAGTTCGAGCTGATCGAACCGCTGCGCACGCTGTTCAAGGACGAGGTGCGAGCGATCGGCGCCGAGCTGGGACTGCCGGCCGAGATCGTGCAGCGCCAGCCGTTCCCCGGACCCGGCCTGGGCATCCGGATCGTGGGTGCGATCACCCAGGACCGGCTCGACCTGCTGCGCCACGCGGATGCGATCGTGCGCGCCGAGCTGACGGCCGCGGGCCTCGACCGTGAGATCTGGCAGTGCCCGGTGGTGCTGCTCGCCGACGTGCGCTCCGTCGGGGTGCAGGGCGACGGACGCACCTACGGTCACCCGATCGTGCTGCGCCCAGTGTCGTCGGAGGACGCGATGACGGCCGACTGGACCCGCCTGCCGTACGACCTGCTGGCGCGGATCTCCAACCGGATCACGAACGAGGTGTCGGGAGTCAACCGCGTCGTGCTCGACGTCACGTCCAAGCCGCCGGGGACCATCGAATGGGAGTAGGGGCGGCTGCCTGAACTTCCCGCCGTCAAGAAAACACCCTCGTGCTTGTGAACGAGGGTGTTTTTTTGCCTCGCGCGCGAGTGTTCCCGTTCCGGTCGAGAGTGACCGGCGCAGCGGGCACTCTCGACCGGAGCGGGAACTGTCAGAGCGGGGGAGAGCAGAGCGGGGGAGAGCAGAGCGGGGGAGAGCAGAGCGGGGGACGGCGGGCGGGGGACGGCGTGGGAGAGCGGGGCGGGGCGGGGGCGGGTATCTTTCCGGGTGGTGGAGAACGACCAACGGAAAGCGCGGGAGGTGGCGTCATGGCAGAAAAACCTGATGAGTCCGGAGGGCAGTTCGGCCCTGACTATTACGGTCGGGCGGTGACGGATCGCGACCTCGCGCGCCGGCGGTTGGAGAGGAAGCGCAAGCTGACGGGGGACCTGGTCGCCTATGTGGTGGTCAACGCGTTCCTGGTCGGAGTCTGGTTCTTCGTGGGTGGAGGTTATTTCTGGCCCGGCTGGGTGCTGGCCGGCTGGGGTGTGGCGCTCCTGCTGGACGCGTGGAACACCCTCTACCGGCGGCCGATCACCGAGGCGGACATCGACCGGGAGATGCGCAGCGGGAGTTGAGGGAAGTTGATGACGCGGCAGGTGGCCGGAACGACGGAAGGGCCGCCCCTCGGGGCGGCCCTTCCGGGTGAAGCGGTGCGGTGCTAGTTGCGCGAGATGGCGAAGAGGCGCAGCAGTTCCACGTAGAGCCAGACGACGGTCACCATGATGCCGAAGGCGCCGGTCCAGCCGTACTTGCGGGGAGCACGGTTGTTGACGCCGCGCTGGATGTAGTCGAAGTCGAGCACCAGCGAGTAGGCGGCCATCACGACGGCGAGGAGGCCGATGATGACGCCGAACGGGATTCCGGTGCCCATGAAGTCGGCGCTGCGCAGGCCGAACGCGTTCGTGTTCGCGCCGAAGGCCATCAGGCCGAAGTTGATCAGGGAGAAGACCCCGTAGCCGATCATGGCGATCATGAAGACCTTGGTGGCCCGCTTGGAGGCGCGCACCTTGCCGCTGGCGAAGAGGGCGAGGGTGACGCCGACGACCACGAGGGTGGCGAGCACGGCCTGCGTGACGACGCCGCCGTACATCTGCTCGAAGACGACCGAGATGCCACCGACGAACAGGCCCTCGGCGGCCGCGTAGGCCAGGATCAGGGCGGGCGACGGCTCTTTCTTGAAGGCGTTGACGAAGCCGAGGACCAGGCCGACGACCGCGCCGAGGATCAGCGGGATCATCGTGACCGGGGTGATGACCCAGCCGAGGGCCGCGGCCGCGAGCAGGATCACGAAGCTGAGCACCGTCTTGCGGATGGTGTCGTCGTAGGTCATCCGGTCGGTCTCCTGCGAGCCGGCGGAGGGGGCGTTGAACATGCCCTGGAGGTCGCTGTCGGAGAGCACCTTGCCCGCTGCAACGGCGCCAGGAGCGCCGAAAGCGGCGTTTCGGGAGAATGCGGGGTTGGAGGATGCCATGGTTTCCGGGCTCACAATCGAGTGGGTTCAGGGACCAGGGCCGGACGGCACTGGAGGTTACCCCGAAGTCTATTCAGATCTGCTGAGGATCCGCCGAGATATCTGCGGCCTCAGCGGTATCCGTCTGGTCCGCGGCATCCGGCTGGCCGGCACGAGGCCTGGGCGCCCGGCGGGGCCGGCGACCGGCCGCCCAGCCGTGCAGCCACCAGGCGAGCCAGGCCGAGGCCACCGCGGTGACCGTGCCCGCGAGGTAGCCGATCCAGTTCTGGTCGTAGCTGCTCAGCGCGTCCTTGAGGATGAAGCTGACCGCGATCGGCGCGAGCAGGGCCGGGTAGCTGAGGAGGGGGCGGTGCCGCACGAACAGCCAGCAGGCCAGGAGCACGGCAAAGGCGCCGGTGAAGTCGGCGCCGCCGAGCAGAATCAGCCCGGCCAGCAGCGCGGGGATCAGCACGAGGAGCCGACGCCACAGCGCCCCCGGCAGCACGAGCCAGCCGATCACGTGCAGGGAGGGGCCGATCAGGACGAAGAGAAGGCTGTAGGTGCTGGTGAAATTCGTGGCGGCCACCCCGAGCGCGACCAGGGTCAGGCCCGCAAAATAGCGCGCGCGCGAGGAGCCCCACCGGTACAGGCGGGTCGGGGGGACGGTCCAGGGTGTCATCGCCTCGATTCTGGCAGTTCCCCGCGTAGGGTTGGAAGATGCAACCGATTGTGATCGGCCACCGCGGGGCGAGCGGTTACCGACCCGAGCACACCCGGTCCGCCTACGAACTGGCCGTTGCCCTCGGGGCGGACGCGGTCGAACCCGACATCGTGGCCACCCGCGATGGCGTTCTCGTGGTGCGCCACGAGAACGAGATCTCCGGCACGACGGATGTCGCCTCCCACCCCAAATTCCATTCTCGCCGGGTGACCAAGGAAATCGACGGCATCGAGCTCACCGGCTGGTTCACCGAGGACTTCACCTGGGCCGAGCTGCGCACCCTGCGCGCACGGGAGCGACTGCCCGAGGTGCGCAAGGCCAGTGCCACGTTCGACGACCGCTTCCCGCTGCTGCGCCTGCGGGACGCGTTCAAGCTCATCGACCGGGTCGCCGGGCGGGCGAGGCGGCCGATCGGGATCGTCGCCGAGATCAAGCACGCCACCTACTTCGACTCGATCGGGCTCCCGCTCGACGAGCTGTTCGCGGCCGAGGTGAACACCGCCGGCTGGAACGCCGGCGACGGCCGCCTCACGATCGAGAGCTTCGAACGCAGCCTCCTCGGCAAGATCTACGCGCGCGGCATCTACGGCAAGCGGATCTTCCTGCTCGAGGCGCGCGGCAAGCCGTTCGACGAGGTGGCCCGGCTCGGCCTGAAGAACGCGCCCCGGTACGCCGACTACCTCACCGACGCCGGGCTCTACGGGCTGAGCGGGCGGATCGACGGCATCAGCGTGCCCAAATCGCTGATCCTCGAGACGGATGCCGACGGGCAGGTCACCGGGGCCACCGACCTGGTCGACGCCGCACACGCCGCCCGGCTGGAGATCTACTGCTGGACCCTGCGCCCCGAGAACCGTTTTCTCGCGAAGACGTTCCGCCGCGGACGCCTGCGGGCCGACTACGGGGACTGGCAGTCCGAGTTCCGCACTATCCTGGGCACCGGCATCGACGGGGTCTTCGCCGACCATCCCGACCTGGCCGTCACCGTGCGCGACGAACTGGCGGCCGAGGACTGACCTCGCGGGCCGAACCCCCGGCTGAACGGGGCCCTGTCAGACGCACCACCTAGAATTGTGATCGATATGACGACGCTCTTCGACCCGGATCACACGCCCACCCGCGAGGTCCCTTCCGCGGCGCCCATCATTCTCGACGGGGCCGGTCACGGCCGCTCCGACGACAGCGGCTACGAGAGCCCCCTGCTGGAGGGGCTCAACCGTCAGCAGAGAGAAGCCGTCCTGTACCGCGGCCCGGCCCTGCTGATCATCGCCGGAGCCGGCTCCGGCAAGACCAGCGTGCTCACCCGCCGCATCGCCAGCCTGCTGGAGACCCGCGAGGCCTGGCCGAGCCAGATCCTCGCCATCACCTTCACGAACAAGGCCGCCGCCGAGATGCGCGAGCGGGTCAAGGTCATCCTCGGCCAGGGTGCCGACGGAATGTGGATCTCCACCTTCCACTCCTCCTGCGTGCGCATCCTGCGCCGCGAGGCCGAGAACGCGGGCCTATCGCCCACCTTCAGCATCTACGACTCGGCCGACAGCAAGGTCACCCTCAAGCGCATCATCAAGGCCCTCGACGCCGACACCCTCGGGTTCACCCCCGGCAATGCCTCCGCGAAGATCTCCAAGCTCAAGAACGAGCTCGCCGACGCCGACTCCTACGCCCGCAATGCGAACATGAGCGACCCGCAGGAGGTCATGTTCGTCGAGATCTTCCGGCAGTACACCAGCCGGCTGCGCGCCGCGAACGCCCTCGACTTCGACGACCTGATCGGGGAGACGGTCTACCTGTTCCGGGCCTTCCCGAAGATCGCGGCCCTCTACCGGCGCCGGTTTCGCCACATCCTGGTCGACGAATACCAGGACACCAACCACGCCCAGTACTCGCTCGTGCGGGAGCTGACACGCCCGGTCGAGCCCGCTCTGGCCGAGGAGATGGAGGCGCAGGGCGTGCACGTGCGCAACCTGCGCGACGCCACCGGCGGCATCCCCGGGGCCTCGCTCACCGTGGTCGGCGACTCCGACCAGTCCATTTACGCGTTCCGTGGCGCGGACACCCGCAACATCAGCGAGTTCGAGCGCGACTTCCCGGGCACGAAGGTGATCCTGCTGGAGCAGAACTACCGCTCGACCCAGAACATCCTCTCGGCCGCGAACGCCGTGATCGGCCACAACTTCGACCGCAAAGACAAGAGGCTGTGGAGCGCGGGCGGCGACGGCGAGAAGATCGTCGGCTACACGGCGTACTCCGGCCACGACGAGGCCCAGTTCGTGTCCGACGAGATCGAGGTGCTGCACCAGGCCGGCATGGCCTACCGCGACATGGCCGTGTTCTACCGCACCAACGCGCAGACCCGTGCGCTGGAAGAGATCCTGGTGCGCTCCGCGGTGCCCTACCGCGTCGTCGGCGGCACCAAGTTCTATGAGCGCGCCGAGATCAAGGATGCTCTGGCGTACCTGATCGCGGTCGCCAACCCGACCGACGAGCTGGCCCTGCGCCGCATCCTGAACACCCCCAAGCGCGGGATCGGGCCGGCCACCGAGACGGCGCTGGCCAGTTTCGCCGAGGCGAACCAGATCAGCTTCCGGCAGGCCATGCGCGACTCCTCGTCGCTGGGCCTCGGCCCCAAGGTGACCGGGGCCATCCTGAAGCTCGCCACCCTGCTCGACGAAGCGGCGGGCAAGCTCGACCCGGAGAACCCGGCCGGCACGGCCAACGTGTCCGAGCTGCTCACCTTCCTGCTCGACGGCAGCGGACTGCTCACCCTGCTCCGGAACAGCCGCGACCCACAAGACGAGGCGCGCGCCGAGAACATCGAGGAACTCGTCGCCCAGACCAAGGACTTCAACAAAGAGAACCCCGACTCGGGGCTGGTCGACTTCCTCACCCAGGTCTCCCTGGTGGCCGCCGCCGACGACCTCGACGACGCCTCCGGCACGGTGTCGCTGATGACCCTGCACACGGCCAAGGGGCTCGAATACGAGGCCGTGTTCCTCACCGGCGTCGAGGAGGGGCTGCTGCCGCACCAGATGTCGGCCAACGAGCCCGGCGGGCCCGCCGAGGAACGGCGCCTCTTCTACGTGGGCATCACCCGGGCCCGCCAGCGCCTCTACCTGTCCCTGGCGATGACCCGGGCCCAGTTCGGCGATATCAACGTGGCGATGCCCAGTCGCTACCTGCAGGAGATCCCGGTCGCCCTGATCGACTGGAAGCAGTCCCCGGGCATGGCCAATTCCCGCGGGGGCACCCAGCCCCGGGCGCTGAACGCGAGGCGGGACGGATTCGGCGGCGGCTTCGCCAAGCGCGGCGAGCCGCAGGCCCTGCCGCCAGCACCGAAACCGAAGACCGAGTGGGCCAACCGGGTGCCGAGCCAGGTGCGCGACAACGGTGACCTCACCCTGGCAGCGGGCGACCGCATCCGTCACGTCGATTTCGGCGAGGGCCGCGTCAACCAGGTCACCGGCGAGGGCACCAAACGGATCGCGCACGTTCAGTTCGACACGGCGGGCGCAAAGAAGCTCCTGATCAAGATCGCGCCGATCGAGAAGATCTAGTGGCGGGGCCGCGCGCCGCGGAGCCCGGCGCACCGGAAGGTAAGCCCGAGTCCCTGCTCGAGCGGGTGAAATCCCTCCCCGCCCTCGACCTCGAGGTGGCCTCCCGGGCCAGCATGGCCGTCGTGGCGCCCCTGATCGTGCTGGTGGCCATCGGTCGGATCGACTGGGCGGCATATGCGTCGTTCGGGGCGATGACCTCGCTGTACGGTCGGAGCGAACCGTACCGGCTCCGGGCGCGCACGGTCAGCGTCGCGGCGGCCTGCATGCTCGTCAGCCTCGCGCTCGGGCTCTCGATGGCCGTGACCGGGGCGGCCCTGCCCGTGCTGGTGCTCGGCCTGCTGGGCGTGATCACGGCGGGGATCCTGGTGGCGTCGACGTACGGATTGTTCCCCGGAACGCCCATCTTCTTCGTTTTCGCCTACCTGGTCTGCGCCCAGATCCCGACGCGGGCGGCGGAGGTCGTTCCCCGGCTGCTCGTGGGCGTCGCAGCGGCGGCCTTCGCCTGGCTGCTGACTATGTCGGGCTGGTGGTTCCGGCGCCTGGCCGGCGACCGCTCCACCGACCTGTTCAAGCTCCTGCCCCGCGAGTCGCTCCTGCGCCCGGCCGCCGTCCGCGACCCGCAGGTGTGGTTCACCATCGCCCAGAACGCGGCCGGGGTGCTCCTGGCCGGCGCCCTCGCGATGCTGGCCGGCATCGGGCACCCCTACTGGGCCGTCGTCAGCGTGGTGGCGGTGCTTCCGCCGCCGCGGGCCGCGCACTCGATCTCCCGCGCCGTGCACCGCATCGTCGGCACCGTGCTCGGCGTCGCGGTGACCGGACTCGTGTTGCTGCCGGGGCCATCCGTCTGGGTGCTGATCGCGGTGATCGCGGTCGGCCAGTTCGGCGCGGAGATTCTGATCGGCCGCCACTACGGCGCAGCCCTGCTCTTCGTCACCCCCCTGGCGCTGACCGTCGCCCACCTGGCCGGCCCCACCGCGGTCCCGGCGCTGCTGGTCGACCGCGTGGTCGAGACCGCGCTCGGCGGCGCGGTCGCGATCCTGATCGTGCTTGCGGCGCGGGCCGTGGCCCGGCACGGCCCGCGGCACCCGGCCGCCTGAGCAGTCCGCCCCCGCGCATCGGAAGCGCACAGGTTGTTCACAGGTCGTCGATAGCGTCCCGATTGGTTGTCTCGAGAAGCTTCACTCATGAGCTTCGACACCCGCGTCACCCAACGGCCCCTCAGGGTGGCCCCGACCCCGCGCGTCCGGCCCGAATACAAGCGACGGATGCGGCTGGCCGACACCTTGCAGGTGCTCTGCTTCGTCTCCGTGGCCGTCTCGATCGCACTGTTCCTCGGCGACGGCGGGGCCGCCCGGTTCTCCACTCCCGCTGACGCGATCACCTCCCTCGGCGTGCTGACCGGGCTCGTCGGCACCGACCTGCTGCTCGTGATGATGCTCCTGGCCGCCCGGCTGCCCGCGATCGACCGGGCCTTCGGCCACGACAGCGCCATGGCGCTGCACCAGTCGCTGGGCAAGCCCGCCCTGTACCTGATCCTCGCGCACGTCGTGCTCCTGATCACCGGCTACTCGCTCGCCGGCAAGGTCACCATCTTCGCCGAGGCGTGGAGCATGATCACCCAGCTGCCGGACATGCTCCTGGCCCTGGCCGGCCTCGGTCTCCTGATCCTCGTCGTCGTCACCTCCCTCGTGATCGTGCGGCACCGCCTGCCCTACGAGGTGTGGCACATCGTGCACCTGCTCTCCTACGCCGCGGTCCTGGCCGCGCTCCCGCACCAGCTGACCTCCGGCAGCCTGTTGATCGCGGGATCGGCCCAGTGGTACTACTGGCTGGCCCTGTACACCGGGGTGGCCGGGTCGATCCTGGTCTTCCGGTTCATCCTGCCGGTCGTGCGTTCACTGCGGGCCCGGCTCGTGGTGGAGGGCGTCGACGAGGTCGGCGACGGAGTCGTCTCGATCCGTCTGTCCGGGCGCCGGCTGCGCCGGCTCAAGGCCAGCTCCGGCCAGTTCTTCATCTGGCGCTTCTGGACGCCGGGACTCTGGTGGCAGGCGCACCCGTTCTCCCTCTCCGCCGCCCCCACCGGCAACTCGCTGCGGATCACCGTGCGTGCCCTCGGCGACGCCTCCGCGGCCCTGCCCGGCCTGCGCCGCGGCACCCGGGTGAGCTTCGAGGGGCCCTACGGCCTCTTCACCGACCGGGCCAGGACCTCCCCGCGGCTCGTGCTCGTGGCCGCCGGCATCGGCGTCGCCCCGATCCGCTCGCTGCTGGAAACGGCGACGTTCCTGCCGGGGCACGCCACGGTCATCCTGCGCGCCCACACGGCCGAAGACAGCTACCTGGCCGACGAACTGGCCGCCCTCTGCCAGGCCCGTGGCGCCGAACTGCGCATCATCGCCGGCAAGCGCCCCGCCGGGCTGAACACGTGGCTCCCTGCCAAAGCGGTGTCGGCCCGGGTCAGCCTGAAGACCCTGGTGCCGCAGCTCCGCGAGTCGGACGTCTACATCTGCGGCCCGCGCCGCTGGACCGACGAGGTCGTGCGGGACGCCCGCTCGGCCGGCCTGCCCACACGACAAATCCATTTTGAAAGGTTCGACTGGTGAGAATACGAGCAGCGGCCTCGGCCGCCCTGGCCTCCGTTTCGGTGTTGGCGATCGGCTGGATGGTCGGCGCGCCGGCCGCGGAATCCCTGCAGGCCACCCTGGCCAGTGCGACCACGGCAACGACCACCCCGGCCGCGTCGACGACGCCAGCCGCGACGTCCGCAACGACACCGTCAGCAACCACACCGACCGCGGGAACGGGGGAGGCGGCCCAGGCGCCGGCGGCAGCGACCGCGCCGGTCGCGGCCACCCCCGCCGGGGTCACCGGGACCTTCGACGGGTCGGTCGTGCAGACCCGCTTCGGCAACGTGCAGGTGTCGGTGACCATCGACAACGGCACGATCACCGAGGTGAGCGCCCTGCACCTGACCGACCACGACCCGAGATCGGTGGCAATCAGCAACCAGGCCGCGCCGATCCTGCGGTCCGAGGTGCTCACCGCGCAGTCAGCCCAGGTGCAGAACGTCAGCGGCGCGACCTACACGACCGCCGGTTACCTGCAATCGATGCAGGCGGCCCTCGACGCCGCCCAGTTCTGATGCGGCAGAACAGTCCTCTGACGCCGCCGTCGCCCGTGCTGCCGGGCGGCTCCGGTGTGGCGGCGCTGCTGGTCGAGACCATGGGGACCGTCGTCAGCATCCGTCTGGGTGCGACCGCCGGTGACGCCGCAGCACTCGACGGCGGCGCGCAACCCCGCGTCCCCGCGCTGGAGACCCGGGCCACGGTCGAGGGCGTGTTCCGGCGCTGGGACGAGCAGTTCAGCCTGTACCGGCCGGACTCGGAACTGAGCCGGGTCAACCGCGGGCAGGTTCGCCTCACCCAGGCCAGCGACACCCTCCGGGTCTGTTACGCCCTCGCCCTGGACTGGCGCGACCGCACCGACGGGGTCTTCACCCCGCACCGGGCGGACGGCGCCATCGACCTGTCCGGAGTGGTCAAGAGCCTGGCCATCCAGGAGGCGGGCGACCTGCTCGCCGCCCGGGGTGCCGGCGACTGGTCCCTGAACGCGGGCGGGGACATCCTCGTCAGCGGTCACCAGGCGCCGGGGCAGGACTGGCTGGCCGCGATCGTCGACCCGGCGGACCGGCAGGCCCTGCTCGCCTCCGTGCCTCTGGCCAGGCCGCTGCGCGCCGTGGCCAGCTCGGGCAGTGCGGAGCGGGGGGAGCACATTTGGACGACGGTCGACGGCGGGGTGTCCCCGTACCGCCAGGTCAGCGTGTTCGGCCGAGACATCGTGACCGCGGACGTGCTGGCCACGACCATCATCGCCGGCGGCGAGGACGCACTGAACCGCAGCACCGAGAACTTCGAGATCGAGGTGCTCGCCGTGCTGAGGGACGGTTCGCTGCTCGCCACACCGGGGCTGCGGGCGGGCCCCGCCTGAGCCGGGCCGAGGTGGCCGGGCACCCCGCGGGCTGCCCCCGCCGGCAGCCTTGTCGCTTCGGTTCCGGGAGCGTACCGTTGCCCGGGCGGGGGCGCCTTCGGGGTGGCCGCCGTCGAACCAGGAGGTGGTGACCATGGCAACTGACCCGGACGGGCTCTGGCCGCGGCGAGCGGATGCCGCGAGCGAGGGAGTCGACGAGGAGCGCGAAATCGACGACATCGACCGCACCCTCGAAGAGGACCTTCTCCCCGAGGAGGAAGAGGAAGGCGAGGCGGAGTGGATGGCCGACGCCGACCAGCGCCCGGTCGGCCTCGACGATGAGGAGGACCGCGCGGAGGACCGCGCGGTCGACGAGGACCGCATCGAGGACCGCACGTTCGAGGCCGGCGAGGACGAACTCCAGCGCTAGCCGCTCAGCCGAGCCCGAGCAGCCGGTGGTGCGGGTCGAGCGTGGCCAGCATGCGGCCGCAGATGTCGCTGAGTTGGGACACCTGCCGGGCGCTGAGCGCGTCGAAGACGACCGATCGCACCTCTTCGACGTGGCCGGGGGCGCTGGCGAGCACCTTGGCCCAGCCGGCATCCGTCAGCGTCGCGATCGAGGCGCGCCCGTCCCTCGGCGAGGCGGCGCGGGTCAGGAGGCCTTGTGCTTCCAGCCGGGCGATCACATGGGAGAGTCGGGACAGCGAGGAATTGGTGCGGGAGGCCAGCTCGGTCAGTGCCAGCGACCGGTCGGCGCACTCCGAGATCATCGCGAGCACGTAGTACTCGAAGTGGCTCAGGCCGGCATCCCGTTTCAACTGCTGCTCGAGGCGGTTCGGCAGCAGCATCGTCACGGCCATCAGCCGCAGCCACGCTTCTCGTTCGTCGTCGGTCAGCCAGCGCGGTTCGGTCATGGCCCGATTCTACCGCTAACTTGACGTTTCAACTAAAACCGCCCGCTCTGCCGGCCTCGCCGAACCGTGAGTTGCGCTCCCTTCCCGGGCTCGAAGAGGGTCGCTTCTCACGGTTCGGCGAGGGGTCGTCGGGCTGCTCGCCGAACGGATGCCCGACCCGTCAGTCTCCCCTTCCCCGGGCTGCTCGCCGAGCGGACGCCCGCCCCCTTTCGCCGAGCCGTGAGTTCGGCCCCTCGATCACGTCGGGAGAGGAGACTTGCTCACCGTTCGGCGCGAGCGAGAGGGTGGATGCGGGCGCCGCGCCGCGCCTGGGCCCGGCGCAGAAGGGCTGCGAGCCCGCGCCAGCCGAGCAGGAACACCCCGAGCACGATCGTCGTGACGATGACGAAACTCAGCTGCACGCCCTGGCCGCTCACCAGGCGCAGCAGCATTCCGCCGGCGACGGCGGCCAGCCAGATACCGACGCCGGTCCAGACGATCCGCTGCGGGCTGCGCCAGGCGCGCAGGGCAACCCAGCCGATGGCCAGCCCGCCGAGGAACGGCCACCACGTGCTGAGCGCGCCGAGCAGCCCCTCGCTGTGACTGGCCCGGCCGATCAGGACGAAGACCAGGACCAGCGCGGCGTCGAGGCCCGCCGAGACAAGGACGGTGGACGCGCGGACTCGCTGGTTTACCATGCCTCCAGCCTACGGCGGCCGTGGATCGGGCCGCGGGGCCGGCCAGGGCGTCGGTCAGGCCGCGGTGCCGGCCTGGGAGTCGAACAGACCGAGGTGCCGGTCAGACCGAGGTGCCGATCAGGGAGCCGATCGCCCAGGTGACGCCGAGCGCGAGCAGGCCGCCGACGAGCACCCGGGAAATGGCGCGGGACTTCGGGCTCCCGCCGAGGTACGCGCTCAGCCAGCCGGTGATGACCAGGGCGACCGCGACGGCGAGGAAGGTGGCCGGCAGACGCCATTCCGGCGGCGGCAGCAGCACCGCCAGCAGTGGCAGGACCGCACCGACCGTGAACGCGATCGCGGAGGCGTACGCGGCGTGCCAGGGGTTGGACAACTCCTCGGCCGAGATGTGCAGTTCCACCTCGAGGTGCGCCGCCAGAGCGTCGTGCGAGGTCAGCTCGAGTGCCACCAGCCGGGCCGTATCCGTGCTGAGACCCTTCGCCTGGTACAGGCCCGCCAGCTCGGCGAGCTCCTGATCCGGCATGTGCTCGAGTTCCCAGGTCTCCTTGGCGATCAGGGCCCGCTCGGTGTCGCGCTGGCTGCTCACGGAGACGTACTCGCCCAGGGCCATCGAGATCGCGCCGGCGAGCAGGGCGGCGACGCCCGCGATCAGGATCGCCGCGGCATCCGTGGTCGCCGCCGCGACGCCGACCACCAGGGCCGCCACCGACACGATGCCGTCGTTGGCGCCGAGCACCCCGGCCCGCAGCCAATTCAGGCGCGAGGCATGGTCGGCGGAGTGGGGTTCGGTGCCGTGCTCCGGTTCAGTCATGTCTGCATCCAACCAGTCGGATGCCCGGAGCGCCAGCACGAACCGGCGGGCTTTTTGAGCCTTCGCGCGGTCTGCGGCCCGCGCGGCCAGCCGGGCGGTGTTCGCGATGCCCGTGTGGGACGCTAGAGTTTGAAACGGTACGTATGTCTTGATGTCGAGCTATTTGCGGCGCGGGCATCCGTGCCCATTGCCCCTCAAGACCTTGCAGGAACGCTTCGACGCGGATTGGAAGAGCAGCGTGGATCTTTACGAATATCAGGCACGAGACCTGTTTGAACAGTATGGAGTCCCGGTTCTTCCGGGCATCATCGCGGACACTCCGGAGGAGGTGCGTGCTGCAGCCGAGAAGCTGGGCGGCGTTGTCGTCGTCAAGGCCCAGGTGAAGGTCGGCGGCCGCGGCAAAGCCGGCGGAGTGAAGGTCGCGAAGACCCCCGACGACGCAGAGGCCGCCGGTCGCGCGATCCTTGGCCTGGACATCAAGGGCCACACCGTCAACCGGGTCATGGTTGCCGGCGGAGCGCGCATCGCACAGGAGTTCTACTTCTCCGTGCTGCTGGACCGCACCAACCGTTCCTACCTCTCCCTCGCCAGCTACGAGGGTGGCGTGGAGATCGAGGTCCTCGCGGTCGAGAAGCCCGAGGCGCTCGCCTACACCGCCATCGACCCGATCGCCGGCATCGACCTGGCCACGGCCCGCGAGATCGCTATTGCGGCGAAGTTCCCGGACGAGCTGGTCGACAAGGTCGCACCGGTCTTCGTGCAGCTCTACACCGTGTTCAAGGGTGAGGACGCGACCCTGGTCGAGGTCAACCCGCTCGTGCTGACCGAAGAGGGCGAAATCATCGCGCTCGACGGCAAGGTCACGATCGATGAGAACGCCGGCTTCCGCCACCCGAAGCACGCCCTCCTCGAGGACGCGGCCGCTGCGGACCCGCTCGAAGCGAAGGCCAAAGAGAACGACCTCAACTACGTCAAGCTCGACGGCGAAGTCGGCATCATCGGCAACGGCGCCGGGCTCGTCATGAGCACCCTGGACGTCGTCGCCTATGCGGGCGAAAACCACGGCGGCGTCAAGCCGGCCAACTTCCTCGACATCGGAGGCGGAGCATCCGCTGAGGTCATGGCGGCCGGACTGGACGTCATCCTCGGCGACCCGCAGGTCAAGGCCGTCTTCGTCAACGTCTTCGGCGGCATCACCGCCTGTGACGCCGTCGCCAAGGGCATCGTGGGCGCGCTCGCCGAACTCGGCAGCGCCGCCAACAAGCCGCTCGTCGTGCGCCTCGACGGCAACAACGTCGAGGAGGGCCGCCGCATCCTCGCCGAGGCCAACCACCCGCTCGTCACACTGGCCGCAACCATGGACGAGGGCGCCGACAAGGCCGCCGAACTCGCCCACGCCGCGAAGTAAGGGATTTTCGAACATGTCAATCTTCCTCAACAAGGACTCCAAGGTCATCGTGCAGGGCATCACGGGCGGTGAGGGCACCAAGCACACCGCCCTCATGCTCAAGGCCGGCACCCAGGTCGTCGGCGGCGTCAACGCCCGCAAGGCCGGCACCACGGTCGTGCACGGCGACGTCGAACTGCCCGTGTTCGGCACGGTCGCCGAGGCCATGGAGAAGACGGGCGCGGATGTCTCCATCGCGTTCGTTCCGCCGGCCTTCACCAAGGACGCCGTGATCGAAGCCATCGACGCCGGCATCCCGCTGCTCGTCATCATCACCGAGGGCGTCCCCGTGCAGGACTCCGCCGAGTTCTGGGCGTACAACGTCGCCAAGGGCAACAAGACCCGCATCATCGGTCCGAACTGCCCCGGCATCATCACCCCGGGCGAAGCGCTCGTCGGCATCACGCCGGCGAACATCACCGGCAAGGGCCCGGTCGGCCTCGTCTCCAAGTCGGGCACCCTGACCTACCAGATGATGTACGAACTGCGCGACCTGGGCTTCTCCACCGCGATCGGCATCGGCGGGGACCCGATCATCGGGACCACCCACATCGACGCGCTCGAAGCGTTCGAGGCTGACCCGGAGACCCTCGCCATCGTCATGATCGGCGAGATCGGCGGCGACGCCGAGGAGAAGGCGGCCGAGTACATCAAGGCCCATGTCACCAAGCCGGTGATCGGCTACGTCGCCGGCTTCACCGCCCCCGAGGGCAAGACCATGGGCCACGCCGGCGCCATCGTCTCCAACGGAGCCGGAACCGCCCAGGGCAAGAAGGAGGCCCTCGAGGCCGCCGGGGTCAAGGTCGGCAAGACGCCGAGCGAGACCGCCACCCTGCTGCGCGAGGTGCTCGCAGCGCTGTAGCACCGGTGCCGGTTCCCACCGGAATCCGTTGATCGGGCCCGCCTTCCAGGCGGGCCCTTTCTCGTCTCCCCGGCTTGTGCGCTTGCTCCTGCCCGTGCTGCAGCTCCTGCCCCGGTGCCCTGACGAATTCGACGGAGATTTTGCCGAAATCGGGCCGAAACCGCGCCCAGGCGGCTGTGGGGAGCAAAATCTCCGTCGAATTGGTGAGTGCGCGGTTCCCGCCCCGGTTCCCGCCGCGGTTCCCGTGGCGGCGGGCGCGCGTGTCGGAGGCTCGCGTCGTCGTCGCCGTCGTCGCCGCCGGCTCGCGTGTTGGAGCCAGATCTGCCCCGGAGGCCTGATGAATTCGACGGAGATTTTGCCCGAAACCGGGCCAAAACCGCTTCCGGGCGCCTGTGGGAGCAAAATTTCCGTCGAATTGGTGAGTGCGCGGCGGGGGCTGGAAAGCCGGTGCGGGGGAAAGGGTAGGCTCCGACCGGATGAAACGCTTAACGACAGCCCTGCTTGCCGCACTCGAGGCGCTCATTGTCGTAGCCATCGGGTTGGGCATCTCGGCCGTCCCGCTGACCGTGCTGTGGGCCACGCAGTTCGGCCTCACCGTGGACGGGCTCGTGTTCTGGCGCGCCGCCGTCGACGTCTGGCTCCTCGGCAACGGGGTGGACCTGGCCGTGCAACTCGACCCGGCCCTCGTGGCCGCCCTCGGCCTGCCCGGGGCGGACGCCCCGTTCCCGATCACCATCGCCCTGCTCGGGTTCGCGCTGCTGGCCGCGTCGTTCGGCCTCCGCACCGGCCGGCGGGCCGCGGAGACGCCCTTCCGGTGGGTCGGTGCCACGGCGGCCGTGCTCACCTACGCGCTGTTCACGATCCTGCTCGCGGCCACCGCCGGCACGGATGCCCTCCGCCCCGCCCTGCTGCAGGGGATCCTCCTGCCCACGGCGATCTACGCTGCCGGGGTGCTCCTCGGCGCAGACCCTGGGCTCCCCGGCCGCGTCCTCGGCCGCTTCGTCGACGCGCTGCCCGGACTGCTGCCGACCCGGGTGCCGGCCGCCCAGCGGGCCACCCTGCCGGACACGGTGCGCACGGTCGCCGGGGCAGCGCTGCGGGGCGGGACCGCCGCCGCCGCCGGGGTCGTCGGCGTGGCATCCGTCGTCGTGTGCGTGTTGATCCTTGGAAACTTCGCGACCATCATCGGCCTCTACGAGACGGTGCAGGCCGGCATCCTGGGCGGCATCGTGCTCACCCTGGCCCAGCTGGCCCTGATTCCGAACCTGGTGATCTGGGCGGCCTCCTGGCTGGTCGGACCCGGCATCGCCGTGGGCGCGGGCAGCAGCGTGTCCCCGATCGGCACCTCACTCGGAGCCGTACCGGGGCTGCCGATCTTCGGCGCATTGCCGCACGGCAGCCTGGCGTTCGGGTTCCTCGGTCTGCTCGCGCCGGTTGTGTTCGGTTTCCTGGCCGCGGTCATCATCCGCCAGCGCACGCCTCACCGCGGGGCCGCCGCGCCCCACCTCGCCCAGCGGCTGCTCACGGGCCTCGGCACCGGTCTCGTCGCCGGCGTCCTGCTCGGGCTGCTGGCCTGGTGGTCAGGTGGCGCCCTCGGACCCGGCCGGCTCGTGGAGGTCGGCCCTAATCCGCTCCTGGTCGCCGTTTTTGCCGCCCTGGAGGTCGGGATCGCGGCCTGCGCCGGGCTGCTGACCCCCGAGCCCCGTGCGCTGGTGCGCAGCCGGTCGACGGGTGCCGCGACGGGTGCCTCGACGAGCCGCGTGAACGAGGCGACCAGCGCCGGCCGTCTGCTCGGTCGACTCCGGGACCTCCGCCCGCCCCGCTAGCTCCACAGCCACAGGCCCAGGCCCAGCCGCCGCCGCTAACTGGCCCGCCCCGGCACGCCCCGGCCGGCCCCGTCAAACGGTAGGCTCGTCCCGTGCTGTCATTGGTCGTGTTGATCTCAGGCGGGGGATCCAACCTTCGCTCCCTGCTCGAGGCGTGCCAGGACGCCGACTTCCCCGCGCGGGTGGTGGCCATCGGCGCCGACCGCGACGCGGACGGACTGGAACTCGGTGAAGAGTTCGGCATCTCCTCCTTCACGGTCCCGTTCACCTCGCATCCGTCCCGGGACGCCTGGGGCGACGAGCTCCTCGCGCAGATCAGGCAGTGGACGCCGGACGTGGTCGTGCTCAGCGGCTTCATGCGCCTGCTGCCGCCTCGGGTGGTGGCGGCCCTGTCCCCGAACCTGCTCAACACGCATCCGGCGTACCTGCCCGAGTTCCCCGGGGCCCACGGCGTGCGCGACGCCCTCGCCGCCGGGGTCGCCGAAACCGGCGCCAGTCTCATCGTGGTCGACACCGGAGTCGACGACGGACCGATCATCGCGCAGGAACGGGTGCCGGTGCTGCCGGGCGACACCGAGGCATCCCTGCACGACCGAATCAAAATCGTCGAGCGTCGCCTGCTGGTGCAGGCGGTGCGCGATATCGCCACCGGACACGTCGACCTCAAGGAGCATTCCCACATATGAGCGGTCCCACCAACGCCCAGAGCCTGTACCGCGACCGGGATGTCGTGCCCGTGCGGCGCGCCCTCATCTCGGTGAGCGACAAGACCGGGCTGGTGGAGCTGGCGGCCGCCCTCGCGGCGACCGGCGTCGAGATCGTGTCGACCGGTTCGACCGCGGCGACGATCCGCGCGGCCGGCCACGACGTGACGGATGTCTCCAGCGTCACCGGATTCCCCGAATCCCTCGACGGCCGGGTGAAGACCCTGCACCCGGGTGTGCATGCCGGCATCCTCGCCGACCTGCGCCTGGAATCGCATGAGGCGCAGCTCGCCGACCTCGGCATCGCCGCGTTCGAACTCGTCGTGGTGAACCTTTACCCGTTCGTGGAAACGGTGGAGTCCGGGGCGTCCCCGGCCGACGTGATCGAGCAGATCGACATCGGCGGCCCGGCCCTCGTGCGCGCCGCCGCGAAGAACCACGCGAACGTCGCCATCGTGGTGGACCCCGACAACTACGACGAGATCATCGCCGCGGTCGCTGCGGGCGGCACCGCGCTGAAACTGCGCCAGAAACTGGCCTCGCTCGCGTTCGAGCACACGGCGGGCTACGACCTCAGCGTCTCCGCCTGGTTCACCGAAAACGTCTACGACCAGTGGCAGGACGACAGCGCGGCCCAGGGCGAGGAGATCCTCGAGGAGTTCGACGCCGTCATCGGCGACGCCCTCGACGCGGAGATGCCGTTCCCGGACACCCTCCTGATCGAGGCGACCCGCAGCGCCGTGCTGCGGTACGGCGAGAACTCGCACCAGGCCGCCGCCCTCTACGTCGGCGACGGCGGCCAGGGCATCGCCCAGGCCGTGCAGCGCCACGGCAAGGAGATGTCGTACAACAACTACGTCGACGCGGACGCCGCCGTGCGTGCCGCCTTCGACTTCGCCGAACCGGCCGTGGCCATCATCAAGCACGCCAACCCCTGCGGCATCGCCGTCGCCAGCCCGAAGACGCCGGACTCGATCGCCTCCGCCCACAAGCGCGCCCACGACTGCGACCCGATCTCCGCGTTCGGCGGGGTCATCGCCGCCAACCGCACGGTCACGCTCGCCATGGCCGAGACGGTCAGCCAGATCTTCACCGAGGTGCTCGTGGCCCCCGGGTTCGAGCCGGCCGCGTTCGAACTGCTCAGCGCCAAGAAGAACATCCGTCTGCTCGAACTGCCCGCCGACTACCAGCGTTCCTCGCTCGAGCTGCGCCAGATCTCCGGCGGCCTGCTCGTGCAGGAGACGGACTCCTTCGAGAACCTCGACTCCGGGACGTGGACCCTCGCCGCCGGCGACGAGGCCGACGCCGCCACCCGCGCGGACCTCGAGTTCGCCTGGAAGGCCTGCCGCTCGGTGAAGTCGAACGCCATCCTGCTGGCCCGCGGCGGGGCATCCGTCGGCGTCGGAATGGGGCAGGTCAACCGGGTCGACTCCTGCCACCTCGCCGTGCTGCGCGCCGGCGACCGGGCGGCCGGTTCGGTCGCGGCCTCCGACGCGTTCTTCCCGTTCGCCGACGGCCTGCAGGTGCTGCTCGAGGCCGGGGTCACCGCGGTCGTGCAGCCCGGCGGCTCGGTGCGCGACGAGGAAGTCATCGCCGCGGCGACGGCGGCCGGCGTCTCGATGTACTTCACCGGGGAGCGCCACTTCTTCCACTGAACGGAGAGGGCTGCCCGCCGGCTGTGGGCGCCGAGTGTCGGGTTCATCTGGTGCCGGTGCGGCTGATTCAGGAGATCCGCGGATGCCGCCGGTCGACTGCCCGGAATCCCGGGCGGTCGATCGCGCGGCATCCGTTCGTTCCTGAATTGGCCACACGGCGGACTCTGGCACCATTGAAGGGTCCGTGGCCGCAGCCGACGTCACGGCAGGAAGGACGGCCGTGTCAGATCTCGAGGGGTTCATCCAACCGGATTACCTGATCGCCCTGGCGGTCGCGATCGTCGGGGCCGTCGTGGTCACGGGGATCACGGCCCTCGCGTTCCGGGTCGCGGCCCGCCGCAAGACCTGGGCCCGCACGTTGGTCGGGCTCGTGCGGGTGCCGTTCCGCCTGACGCTGCTCGTGGGTGCGATCTGGTCGGTCAACACGCTGTTCCTGCAGACCACGACCGACATCGAGCGGCTGGTCGACTTCATCTTCCGCGCCCTGTTCATCGCCGCGTCGGCCTGGCTGGTCTGCGCGCTGCTCTACTTCTTCGAGGAGCTCTCGGCTTCCCGGTACCGCGTGGACGTGCGGGACAACCGCGTCGCCCGGCGCGTGCGCACCCAGCTGCGGATGCTGCGCCGTATCGGCGTCGTCGTGATCGTGATCTGCGCGATCGGGGCCGTGCTGCTCAGCATCCCCGGCGCCGCCACCCTGGGGGCGAGCCTGTTCGCATCCGCGGGCCTGCTCAGCGTCGTCGCCGGCCTTGCGGCGCAGTCCACCCTCGCGAACGTGTTCGCCGGCATCCAGCTGGCCTTCAACAACGCCCTGCGCGTCGACGACGTGGTCATTGTGGAGACCGAGTGGGGCAAGATCGAGGAGATCACGCTCACCTACGTGGTCGTGCACATCTGGGACGACCGCCGGATGGTGCTGCCGTCGACCTATTTCACGACGAACCCCTTCCAGAACTGGACCCGCCACAACAGCGAGCTGCTCGGCGCGGTCGAGTTCGACCTCGACTGGCGCGTGGACCCCGCCGGGATGCGCGAGGAACTCGACCGCATCGTCGCGCAGACCGAACTCTGGGACGGCCGCGTGGTCGTGCTCCAGGTGACGGATGCCGTGGGCGGCTTCGTGCGGGTCCGCGTGCTGGTCTCCGCCGCCGACGCCCCCACCCTGTTCGACCTCCGCTGCCTCGTGCGCGAGAACCTGATCGACTGGATCAACACGCACAACCCCGAGGCGCTGCCCGTGGGCCGGATGGAGCTCCGGCGGGAGCCCGCGCGTGACCAGGCCGTGGCCCGCGCGCCGAAATCGCCCCACCCCGTCACCGCTCCGATCGGCCTGTTCTCCGGCGACGAGAGCGCCAAGGCGCGGGCGGCGGAGTTCACGGCGGCCATTCCCGTGCAGAAGGGTGCGTCGGAGGAGCACTGAGGCGGCTTCGGAGGGCGGCCGCAGGCAGCCGGGCTCGCGGCGCAGGAGGCGTGCACCGGGCGGGCGGCGCGGCTATTCTGGTGCAGTCGACGCGCCACGATCGCGCCGGCGCAGCCAGCCCACAAGGCCGACCAGCAAGGAGAACCACCATGACTCTCACGCACCCCAACCCCTCGCTGGACGCGCTGATCGGCATCCCGTTCACGCACGAACGCGTGCTGATCACCACCGGCATCCGCTCGGGCCTCGTCATCACCGTGGCCGTGCACTCCACCCGCCTGGGCCAGGCCCTTGGCGGCGCCCGCATGTGGCAATACGAGAACTGGACGGATGCCGTCGCCGACGCCCTGCGCCTCTCGGCCGCGATGACGCTGAAGAACGCGGCCGCCGGGCTGCACCTCGGGGGCGGGAAGTCCGTCATCCACCTGCCGCTGGACACGGAACTCACCGACGCCGAGCGGCGTGACGCCATGCTCGACCTCGGCGACGCGATCGAGAGCCTGCACGGCGCCTACATGACGGCCGAGGATGTCGGCACGAACGCCGAGCTGATGGCCGTCGTCAAGGAGCGCACCGACCACGTCTGCGGCCTGCCGGTCGCCAGCGGCGGCGTCGGCGAGCCGGCCGAGGCGACCGCGGCCGGCGTGTACGCGAGCATTGTCGCCACCCTCGAGGCGCTGTTTGGCAGCCGGGAGGTCGCCGGCCGGCACCTCGTCATCGCCGGGCTGGGCCAGGTGGGCGGACGCCTCGCCACCCGACTCGCGGCCGCCGGCGCCCGGCTCACGGTCAGCGACGTCAACCTCGCCCGGCAGGACTTCGCCGCCGAACTCGGCGCGACCTGGGTGCCCGTGGACGAGGTACACCACGTTCCGGCCGACCTGTTCGTGCCCTGCGGCCTGGGCGGCGTGCTCAACGCCCGCGTGATCGGCGAACTCAACGTGCTCGGGGTCGTCGGCGCCGCCAACAACCAGCTCGCCCAGCCCGAGGGGGCGGCCCAGCTCGACGCCCGGGGCATCCTCTGGGCGCCCGACTTCGTCGTCAACGCCGGCGGGGTCATCTACCTCGCGCTGGCGAGCGAGCCGAACGCCGACCTCGACGCGGTCGCCGCCCGGGTCGAGGCGATCGGCGACGTGGTCACGCAGATCTTCACGGATGCCCGGGGCCTGGGCATCACGACCCTCGCCGCCGCCGAGCGCCTGGCGGCCGCGCGCCTCGACGCCGCCCGGTAGCTGGGAGCCGCCGCGGGCCCGCGTGTCGCCGGCCGTCCGCGTGC